>JBEPYM010000039.1:0-24637 GCA_041641375.1 Paenibacillus sp. | reverse complement strand
CGATCTGGCAGCCGCCCTGATCTCCCAATTCATACACAACAACCCCGCAGCCGTACTGGGACTTGCAACTGGAGGTACGCCGACGGGCATCTACAAGCGGCTGGTTGACCAGCACCGGAACGGGGCGCTATCGTTCCAACACACAACCACCTTCAACCTGGACGAGTATGTCGGACTGCCGTCCACGCACCCGGAAAGCTACCGCAGCTACATGAACCGGCATCTGTTCGAGCATGTCGATATCGACATCACCCGCACTTATATTCCGAATGGAGAAGCGGTCGACCCCGCCAAGGAATGTGCACGCTACGACGAGCTTCTCGAGCAGTTCGGACCGGTCGATTTGCAGCTGCTCGGCATCGGTCATAACGGCCATATCGGCTTCAACGAGCCTGCCGCAGCGCTGGAGAGCGGCACACAGCTCGTCAAGCTGAAGGATGAAACGAGACAGGCAAACGCCCGCTTCTTCCCATCGCTCGCAGAAGTTCCGACGCATGCGATCACAATGGGGATCGATACGATTCTGAAGGCGCGCTCGATCCTGCTCATCGCCAAGGGCGCAGACAAGGCGGATATCCTTCACCGTGCCTTGACCGGCTCGATAACGACAGAATGCCCGGCATCGCTGCTGCAAACGCATGCCAATCTTACCGTCATCGCCGACCGTGAGGCTGGCGCCTACCTTCATCAAGCTTCCCATTCCTAATTTTGCCCCGCCCACCGAACCTGCTCCCCACTGCGGAAGAGCAGGTTCAAACCTGTATACCCCATATCCCAACTTTCCTGTCACATCCCTCCCGCCCTTCACATATACTAATCGTAAAACCATTTTCAGCCCGTACATGAGGTACTCAAATCAGGAGGTGCGCAGGATGAATGAACCGCTCTTTACCGTCTCCCGAGAGGATTGGTCGCTGCACCGCAAAGGATATCAGGACCAGACGCGCCACCAAGAAAAAGTGAAAGACGCTATCAAGCAAAATTTGCCCGACCTCGTCACGGATGAAAGCATCATTTTGTCGGATGGCAAGCAGGTTGTGAAGGTTCCGATCAAGAGTCTCGACGAATATCGGTTCCGGTTCAATTACAATAAATCCAAGCACGTCGGCCAAGGGGACGGTGACAGCCAGGTCGGCGACGTGATCGGCGTGGAGCCGTCAAGCCAGCAAGGACCGGGCAAAGGCGAAGGGGCCGGCGACAAGCCGGGCTACGACTATGTCGAAGCCGAGGTGGAGATGGAGGAGCTGGAGAACATGCTGTTCGCCGAGCTGGAGCTGCCTAATCTCAAGCCGAAGGACCGCAAGGACTTCTCCCAGCAGCAGGTGCGCTTTAACGATGTCCGCAAGAAGGGCATTCAATCCAACATCGATAAGAAACGCACCATTCTGGAAAATTTGCGCCGCAACGCACGCGAGGGCGTCCCCGGCATTCACAGCATTACACCCGACGATATCCGCTACAAGACGTGGGAGGAAATCGAGCTTCCGCATTCCAACGCACTCATTATGGCGATGATGGATACGTCAGGGTCGATGGGGCTTTTTGAAAAATATATCGCCCGCTCCTTTTTCTTCTGGATGACCCGATTCCTGCGCCGCAAATATGAGAAGGTAGAAATTGTATTTATCGCGCATCATACGGAAGCGAAGGTCGTGACCGAGGATGAATTTTTCACGAAGGGCGAAAGCGGCGGCACCATATGCTCCTCCGCCTATCAGAAGGCGCTGGAGCTGATCGATTCGCGGTATTCGCCGAGCAGCTACAATATATATCCGTTCCACTTCTCAGACGGCGACAATCTGACGAGCGACAATGAGAAGTGCGTCAAGCTGATCGGCGAGCTGCTCAAGCGGAGCAATATGTTCGGCTACGGCGAAGTGAACCAGTACAACCGGAGCTCGACGCTGATGTCGGCATACCGCAGCATCAACGATCCGGCCTTCCAGTATTGCGTGATCAAGGAGAAGGGCGAGGTGTACAAAGCGCTCAAGACGTTCTTCGGCGGCCAGTCGCCCAAGGAGCGCGGGGCGTAGGGCTAAGGCCTGCAGCTTCAAGCGTGAGCTTGAGGCTGCAGGCCTTGTTTTTTACGCTTTGGAAATGATGAATACGTTCAACATGTCAAAACATGGTTGCTCGAATTTTTTATAATAAGTTCATTCGAACAAGTATGCTATAATCGCTAATTAACTTATAGTCGTTACCTTTGAGGAGTAGAAATACTGTATAGATGCCAAGATGGACATAACGAGGATGCTTCATTTAAAGTGAGCAGCTATTGGTTTAACCAATCCCTTGATGGTTCTCTCGAAAGTTTAAAATCTGAAGCAATACTTTTGAATCAAGCGGCACTAGATGTGCAAGATCGTTCCGCGCATCATAGAATAACTTGAAATTCTGACGGATTACCAGAGGAATCGTGTTGGCAAACGGGTCAAAGAAGTAGTATCGCAAATGGCGCAACTCCATATCCTCCGGCTTATCAATAGGTTTGTTGAACTCGTCCTTCTGTGGCAACAAAGCTGCCAGTTGGTTATAGTATTGCTCGATCCAGCGGCGGCGCTCCTGCTCGATTATGGGAAACACGATCTGAATTTGGGCTTCCCAAATTACATAATTTATTCTTTTTTTGTCTGATAATAGCACCTGCGTTTCGGGATGAACACATACCATTTGATCTAACAAGACATGCGGTTCGGATACGAGCAATTCCACAGCTAGGTTCTGGCACAATTCCGGGTTCGACCCCGCAAGACGAGCAGCCAATTGCGCGATGTACTGACGTAAATAGAGGGATAGTCGAGAAGACTGGGACAGGCAGGATATTGCAAACAGTTGCATATCGTAAGGAGTGATATAGGACTTGAGTTTTGGCGCCGCTATCCCTCTTCTCTTATGCTCCTGTGGACAATCACCTGCATAAGTCAGAATCACGATACCGTTGTGCGGTGTCGAATGCTTAGCGTATTCTACCACTTCGTTTAACCATCGGCCATTCCGTTCAATATCACGAACGATTAACAAACGATGCAATAGCAAATTTCTCTGTGCTACGTACGCCATCTTCGATCCGTCCATCGGATGATAATCGGATTCAGGAGCATATTCCCTTAGAAGCGCTTGACCAATCTCTTCTCCCTCCCAATCTCGCCCGAAGCTTGATTGAATATGAAGGTTACTGTCGTAAATCCTTAGCCTTTCTTGCATAATTTGCAGGAAGGTATCCATATACGATGCTTCCTCCAATAGCAGCACCCGGCATTCGGCAAGTGAATCAATAATATCCTGCATATATCGGGAAGGACCCGATATATGCGTCCACCAGTAAGTATCCATGCTCATAAGTTTCTACTCCTAGCTCCCGTAATCGATCAAATGTTCAAACACAGAATCGAAGCTCCCCAACATTTGGAAGAAATTATAGCGATTGAACACATATTTTCCTGAATTACGGGTTTCTTTACGCAAGATGTTCAACTCGTCCATCTCCTCAAGGAGCGCGCGCACCTTTTCTTCACTCAACCGGTTAATCTTCTCAATACCAAACTCATTGCAAATCATCTTGATATCCTGAACCGAGGCACCCTTACCGATTCCATCACTATAATAATGGTAAGCCAAAGCCTTGGCCAAGATATCGTACAGATCGTCCGCGTCGAGTTGCAGCGTAATGCGGAACTTTTTTTCGATTTCCTCCAGAAAATCGTTTCGGCCAAGCAGCGTTTTAAGGTAACGCTCATCTAGAATATATGGGGGGGTCGTACTCTCGCTGAAGGCACCCCTGCGGTAATTTTCACCGATGGTTTCAATCAACTTCTGGCAATAGAAGTGGATCAGACCCGGGTAATAATTCGTCTTGGCTAATATTAGGCTGATAAGATGCTCGTCCTGATCCTGAATCCGGAAGCCGAGATAGTGAAGCGGTCGTTGTAGCAACTCGCGAGCTTCCAAATATTCTAGCGGGCGAATAGTCATATGACCAAGGTGGGCAAACACACTGTTTCCACCCAATCTCTGTTTGTTGAAGCGAACAACATCACGAAGACCGGCAAGAACAAATTTGAAACGATCATGAAACAGATCCTTCAGTTCTTTCAGGATCTCAAGCGGACGATTGTTTTCCTTCTCACAACTCAGGATGAATACGTCCGCTTCGTCTAGAAGCAGCATCAGTTTGTGTATGGGCCGTTCCTTGCTGCCAAGGCGTGCTCTCAAGAAAGATTTCAGTTCCTCCCAAGTTGAACAGCGTTGCGTAAGGATGTTTTCCGAAATCAATTCATCACTTATGCGCAGCAGTGCCTTGTCGCAGTCCGCCTGCTTAAGGTCAATGAACAGAGCATACCTCTCCTTATCCGGATCGTGTTCCCGGTTTCGGGATTCTTGTAGGAGCGCCGTCTTTCCGAGTTGTCGACCGCCGTAAACAAAGACGGGTCCGTTAGCACTCTGGATCTTGTCAAGCTCGTCTGTACGACCAATGAACATTTCAGGAGGAATGTTGCCCACCGGGATGTACGGCTGTACCTTGCTGAAGGGGAGAGCAATTTTCAACATAACATCCCCGCGTTCGATCTGATTGTAGCCCGCGAGGAACAAAGCCATTACCCTATCTACAATCACGATTGTCTCAGGCATGGTACGCAGCTTGATGGATCTGGCTAATTGTTTTCGGACGGCTAACGGCAGGGCGTAGTCCAGCACAACGATAGTGGCTGCCCCGTGTGCGGCCCCATACTGTGTAACCTCATCCAAGAGATTATCTGCCGTCCGAACACCGGCTAACAAAAGAACCCGGACACCGCGACGCTCTGCGAACGTACCAAAGTCTGCAAAGGGATGCTGGTATTGCCCAAGCTTAGCGTCTCTACGCAAGGGATAGATGTAGTATTCCGCATCTTTGCCGGGAGAGCGCTCAGCCTTGCGCACCTTGGGGTATACTAGCTGCTCCATGAATTCGCTGATGTTTGCCGGTTTATGCCATGTCCGCATGAAACGATCCGCGCTAGCTGTATTTCGATTTTCTTGGCCAGGATAGAGCTTATGTTTCACATGCTGCTCGTATGTTCGATGGAGGTCGTCCCCTTTGTTAGCGTTGCATGCTTGGAATAACATTTGGTACTGTTCATAAAATTTTGAAAGCAAGTCCTTGTCGGCAAACCTGATAGACGGCGTATCTCGATCTCCTCTACCATTATCAGCCAGTTGTATATAATCCTCCGCCACTGTCATATTGCGCATCTCGAGCATCCGACTGATTTTTTCCAGAATAGGCCAACCAGCCAGCACTTCCTCGTCACTCTCATTCGCATTTCGATCGGGATCATGGAGTATATCTCGCTTTAGTGCTTCTAGGCTATCAAGTGTCGCCTTCATGCGCTCGTCAGAGCCCCGTGTAATCTGATTACGACAAGAGTCTAAAAGCAGCTTGAAGAAGCCAATGTTATAGGTGGTCTCCAATACATGCTTGCAAGCGAAATCCGCCAGTCGGAAATAGCCATGCATTTCGTCCTTGCTCCCGATCTGACCATAATTTTGAGCACTTTCAACCTCAGTCATGAAGTCTGATTTGTATTTAGCCGCCATCGATATGGCTTGCTCCCTCGTTTCTCGTACCTTGTCCTCGTCAGGCCATTCGAATTCGGAAGACAATACTGCAGGAAGCCTACGAATCAAATCGTACTGACCCAAGTCATAACGACGTAGCGCTTGTATCGCAGCATCATACCAGCTAAGATCCGGTTTATGCTCATACCGCATTATTCGTTCCCACACGTGAAAGCCGGATACTGACGGCAGTCCATCCATCCAGTCATCCAGAATCGGTCGATATTGATCATCAAGTTCGATCTCACGGTTTAAAAGCAATGGCGCGTAAAACGGATCGTTATCAGGCGTGTCGTCGCTGAGAACTGATAATAACTGTTCGATCGTCTTCATCAGACAATATCGTCCCACTGTCTCATCAGATTCCCCCGCATCTTGAAGCTGGCTCAACGCCTCTTCCAATAGCCTGCATGCATCCGTACGGGCCTTATGCACCGTCTCGGGCCTAATCGTCATTGATCCCGAGCGTTCCGAAGATTTCCTATACAAATAGCATTCAAGCAATGGCTGGATAGCTTCGCGAAGCCGACTGCGCTGACGATTCCGTTCGACTCCCTTGAGCGGCTCCGTACCACCGTACTTTACTTTGAACGACATCTCGTCCCAATGGCGGTCTAAAAACTCCTCCAATTTCAAGTCAAGAGGCTTTATATCAAAACTCAGGTACTCAGCAGACAGATCCACATCTGAGAACATCTGACAAAACTTCTGTAGTTCATCTAGGTTTACTGTAAGGGCATTTCGAAGGTGGGTCGTCAGTACACCGTTTGTGCTATAAAGTTCCTGAACCAAAGCATGTGCCTTGACGAATCTGATGTCCGCTTTAATATTGCGCGGGAAGACATTCTCGAGCGTGTCGTCGATTTGCTTCCTAATCATTTCGAGCCCTCGCTTGATACCAAGCTCATCACGAATCGCATTGGAAGCACAAATTTTTATTCCCGCCTGGTGGTGATCTATGAAGTTATGAAAAAATCCTGATATCCTTTTTATGATAGGGTATTTCTCCAGCACTACGCTCGAAACGTTACTGACCATCTGCTTCCATCGGAGACTTAGGCGGTAATCATTGGCGTTGTCCGGCTCAAAGAACAACCTAAGAGACAATGCCGCATTCAAATAATCATCCAATGCCTCGCAATCGCGGAAGGGCAGTGAAATAGACTGATCGAGGAGCGCGATTAGATCAAAGGTGGGTCGCATCGGATCACCCAGGGCATGAGAGACTTTGCTAAGCAGCACAGAAAATCTCTCATCGTACTCTGACGCAACATGAAGTAGAATTAACCCCTCAGCCTTACGGTTTTCACCCAGAAAATGTAACGCAGACTCAATCATTTGCTTCTTATCGGTATCGCTAATGCTTGTGACGATTCCAGAATTGAGGTCCGGTTTCGATTGCGCTTTATCGATTGAAACATTGATCGTTTCTGACTCAGCCATGGCTATGGCTGAGTCAGCTCTTGCTGTTTCCACAATCCTGTTTAGCTCTGATTCAGCAACATGTATCTCCGATTCATAATCATCAACACTGTCGGAATATACTTTTCGATCCTGCCCATCCATATTGATAGTAATTGGATCGTGAGACATCGTTACTGATTCAACTTCGTCAAGATCGAATACTAGCGTGAAAGAGTCGTGACCTGCGGCATCCCCGATATAAAGCTCATCGCCAGCTAACACAAAATATGCCGGAAATCCTTCTGTCGAGAGCAATTCAGCCCAGAATCGTCCATCCTCTGATGATGCAGAAGCAACAAGCGGCACCATTGCTTCATGCTCTGCAGCTATCATTTTAATTTGCTCAATCTCCGCATTGAGGTTCTGTGGGTGGAGAACAGCAGGAATGAGCAGAAGACGCAGGTTCTTATTATATCTAAGCTTTCGGTAAGGGAACGGATACAATATGGTACTTTCAACCATTCCTATCGAATGGGTTAATCGGTGTGATAACGCTGTCATCACTTGATTCATCGCCCGCAGTCTTAAAGCTGTTATGATAATTTGCTCCGGTGCGTCTTCTTCATCAGGTATGAACGAATCCGAAGCCTCCGTTCGGAAACACATCTTCAGTTGTGAGTGCGACTGAATGAACCGCCGACTGGTATCCTTACGAAACGCCTCAGCGCCAATCTCACTCAAGGTGTAATAGGTATCAACTTCCACCTTGCCGGTAATTGTGAACGTATTTAGATAGCCTTTTTGTGCCAACTTCCGTAGAATCAAGGAACGAATCTCCCATGACTTGGAATCCGTTTTCTTAATACCTGACTCTGAAACACCTAGATTTTCCTCGTCCATCCGATTCTCAACCAGAACATCATAATTGCGAATAAAGGTCATCAGAAAAGCCGCCAGCCCCTTGTTACTCGGTGGTTGTCGTAACTCCTCTTCGAATTTGTTGACAGAAAAGCGTGTCAGCCGCTTGTACTTCTGCCAATCCAGAAGATATTCATTAACATTCACAACGCACGGTACATTTGATGAAGGAGCTTCGAAATAACTCGTACATAGCTTTAATGAAGTATCCGCCTGGTTTTGATACTCACATTCGTTCTTCTCGCAAGCTAATGCTTGTCCGCTCACCTGCTCCTGAGCAGTAATCTGTTCCGCATCTATTTCCTTAGTCGCCAAATCAACATTTATTTGGAGAAGACTGTTCTCCAAGGCATACTTAACGACGAATCCAAACTCTCTTCTCACCGCATGGTATAATTCTTGTATAGTATCTTCATCTTGCGATTGTCTAATTAGTTTAAAGACCCACTCATATTTCTCGGCAGCCGCTATACGTTCGTCGTCTGAAACACCCTCTACCAACAGTTTGCCGGCTTCTACTTGAAGCTCTTGAATTTCTTCTGCAATATCCTCATCGGAGCAACGAAGCGTCATGAATTGCTCAATTATGTATTTTGCATTAGCAGCAAGGTTTGAGACCTTTATTTGTCTATCAAGTTGCTCGCACCACATGCTTAGGTCTGTTAATCTCACTCCAGTGGCAATCATCGGCTTTCCCATCAAATTCAAGCAATCCATTTGCCGAGTTGCCAACAATGACAAGCTTTCCATCAGTTTCTCCAAAAGTACTTCTGAAAGTAATGTATCTGAACGCATTATCAATAATGCTTCTTCAAGATACGACGATATATTTGTTCGAAGTACTGTTACCTCTTCCAGAGCTTGTTTCAAACGGTTGCTAATTGATTCATGTTGTTCTATATCTGCCAGCGTCATACTTCTCACCTCTTCCCCATTATTCTAGTATTCTCCCAAATGATTTGCTGTGCTTTATCAAGTAGAAATCAAAAACTTTCAGTAACTACCTCTACGAAGTCAGAGCAGCCCCCTAGCTGACTATCGTGATAAACATTCCGGCATACTGAATAGTGCCGCGCAAGAATAAAAGGAGACATGTTGAGAATCAGCCGCGCTACATCTTACAATAGTTTGAATCGCCGAAGCTATAACATGTCCAACTGCATGCAGACTACCCTCGATCAAAGTCAGCATATCAATAGAGTTACGCTCATAAAGAGTGATGCTATAAGCCTACTTCTACTATCAATATCTGAAAAACTTCGTTCTTACCTACACCGAGCACTAAATATGGACTCCAGTTCACGGTGTAGCTCCCATGTATGGAAATTGGCTTGTGACGATTTTCCATCGTTCCGCTTGAGGCATTCATCCATTGAAGTTGACCATGTACTACTTTTCCTTGGTGGATACGGAACGCCTCATCGACAGAAGTTACCCTGGTTGACTGAGTCCAGTAATTATGGTCGTTCGTAATAAGAATGGCATACCCTTTAATCCCAGGGCGCTTGGAAACTACTCTTTCGAGCTTCTCAAGATCTTTGAGATAATCATACCGAGAGATATCTTGAGCTGCTTGATTCTTTAGGTCAACAACTTTATCGCCATACATCGTTTGCAGTAAAGCCGTTTTAAAGCGAACCTCAATAGCTAATTGTTCTGTTCCATTCACAGCCCAGATATCAATTTTATCAAAGCCAAGATCGCGGTTCGTCTCCACTTTATAGCCATCTATGACTAATTGAGCGGCAAGCTTATCCCTGAGGTCTGTCTGCGAAACTGGAATATCGTTAATCGAACATACAATTTCCGAAAGGCCAGTAATGGATCGGTCAACTTTTGGCATCGTTATTGTTTGAACCGCTTTATTTTGAACCTCAACGTTAGCGCGTCTTACCTTCGGAACCTCAAACTGATAAGGTGTCACCGATACAGCGAGAGCCTTGATCTCTCCCCCGCTGGTATCCAATTGGCTATACTCCTGCCAAGATAGCTTATACTTTCCTTCCAAAAAGATTGGCTCCTCTCGCCCCTTCATCGTCCCAGCACCTGTGCTCTCGTGCCACGCAAGGGATCCAGATATAACTCTGCCTTCGTGAACGCGAAAATCCCGATCAGCGGTTGATTTCTCCATACCAGGATTGCAATGATATGAAAGATCATTGGTCAAGAATATCAAATGTCCTTCATCCACGATTTGATACTTCACCATCTGCTCTAGACGCTGTAGATCCTTAATTACGTCATACCGACCAATATCTTGGGCTCCTTGATTGAGTAACGTGAACGTTTCCCCCTCATGGATATACTCGACAGCACGCATTTTGTATTTCAGTTCGATAGCGATTCTTCGGTCATTATGTTCTACCCATATGTCTAGATAGCTACGCTTCTGCGGGTCAATGTCGATGCGCTTCTCCAAACGAATCTTACAGTCGTACTTCTCTCTCAACTCCCATGCGAGAGCATGTTGGAAATCTGCTTCATTATGGAATATAGGGCGTTTCCTAGCCAGTGACTCCAGCACAGCTTTTAGATTCATCGTTACCTCCAACTCGATATATTCATCCAATTATGTCATCTCATTAAGACCGAAGTATGTCATGGAATATATGTTCGCTCGGATATATTTTCCACCTATGTAATTTCGACACTTATTATTGATTTCCTCCAAATAAATAGACCCCCAGGCCTAGATGCATACAGGCTTGAGGTTCCGTTTAGCATTCACATATATAAACCTAGCCATTCATTAAATATTGCCAGTCATTTTTAGCCGCTCTCGAACTACTACTCCGAGCAAAGAAATTATTCTTCCTCATATATTCGGACCGGTGCAGAATAATATCTGAGTGGGCTTTATTTATAGGATCACAGGCTGGTTTCTTCCTTGATCCATACTTCACAATCCTCCCTTAATACCTCCTTTGCCGGAGCTTCCTCAGGGGACACGTGTCGGAGCAAAAAATCCAAAACATGATGCGATAATCCAACAATTGCGTCAGGAGAGGCGCTTCAGGTGGATAGATACTTCGGTCGGAAGCCCTAATTCCATTGCTGCCTTTTGTAATAGATCAATCAAGGCGAGAAGATTAATGGGAGGGCATTCTCCCTTCTTTCATCATGAACTTCACCAGCTGCTTATGGTTTGTACTTAGAACAGCCGGGATTTCATCCGGATGCTCACTCCATTGCCTCAAAGGCCCTCTGTCAGATTTAGCAGGCAATCTCTTATTCCCCTCTCACCCCGCTTGCAATTATTTACTTCTGATTATAGCAAACTACTGTTACAATACACTGTCACGGAATGTTTGTTCGCAAAAAAACCTGCGCCGCGGCGCAAGTAGGTAATCGTTAATTGAAAGGTTTACAGCTACTTTGTAGTGATGATGACCGCCGCGGCACGTTTGAATTTCATAATGATGATTCTTTGACCTTGCCTTTATGATACGGTTCTTAACGTTGGGTAGGGTAAATAAAAAAGAGAGGGTAACCCTTTCTCTAAAAACTCATTAAGGACAATGAATCATTCCATTATGTATTTCTTCTGGATTTAGAAATTTTATGAATTGAAGTCCCCAGTTTTTATGTACATTTTCTAACTGATCGTCATAATTCGTATTATAGCAAGCTATATATATCTCTGGTCTACTAAACCTTTTAGTTAAATAATTATATGCCCGCTCAAGGTAATCTACCTTTTTGAAATCCGCACGTTTTAATCTATCCCTTGGTAAGTTCCATGGAATAACATTGGCAATATTAGCCTTGCACTCAACGAATTCAAGAGGCTTATTATCACTGGTATAAAACACCGAATCGATTTTACTGTCGTTCCCGACTAACACTTCACCATCTAAGATAGTTGGCTCCATATAGACTTTTTCCCTATCTAGATTTGCTGTATAGGGTCCATATCTATACACGACCGACTCTAGAATTTCAGCTTTAATATTATTCAGTTTTTCACTGTCATTACGGTAAATGCTTTTTAATAGATGCTCAAGATTGGTTCTTAAGGAATCTTCTATACTATACCGAGGGGAATTAAGAGTCGTCTCGATAATTGCATCTACTTCGTGTAAAAACTCTGGTTCAGCGCTACATTTCCTTTTAGTGTTAAATATTCTTGAAATTAAGAGGAAGGTGTTTGGGTCTTGTTCTATAATTGAGATTACTTCTCTAACTTCTTTACGTGTACTAGGGTACCTATCATTTGAGAAAATGAGTGCCACTTCTAATACCTCTCTTACTCTTAAAGAACTGGCGTCTTTTTAAGTGGAATTAAAAGCGGTGGAAGACCCATCTTTGCAGTAAGACTATGTATAGTTTCTCTAACGTATGGCCAAGCATTTATTGCAACATTACGCTCTGCAAATGCCTCTAATACATCTGAATAACCTTCAACAATTTCTTTAGTATCTACTTCGTCAATATCTAGGTAATATTTCAGTAATAGTTCGATTTCAATACTAAACAATGTGTCCTCTGGATCTATAGTATTAATATTCTGTTCCATATTTGTTTCATTGACAAATGCTTTTACCTTAAATTTAAATGGCACCAAAACTTCCAAATCGAGTTGTTGTGTCTCATTAACTTCATAATCCAATGCAATATCAAGTGATGCATTAGTATGTTTAAACTCCTTATTTTTCTCACATCGAACAGATTCCATATTAATATTATTAAGCTCTAACAACGAAATAAATTGACCATATTTTTCTTCATTAATTTCGTGCATATCATTACCTCATCACGCAATATTATAAAAACGTCTGAATTGTAAATAGTTATGCTCATTTATCTCCACTTCTGTTTTTTGGGGAAGATAAGGGAGAAATTCTATCTTCAAATCTAATTTCAAATAGCTAGGTACATCTTTTATATAAGCTGTCATCTCTTCTAAACAACTTAAATGAATTTCTTTGTCCAAGATCTTTGTTGCTATATCCCGTTGATTCAATATTATGTCACTTAACAACTTATAGTCACTAGCACTAATCGTTCGTTTGTCTAATTCGGTTATAATCTTGTTTAAGATTTTAAGTCCCTTCCTGTAATATCCTTCCTGAGTCTTTTTAATTTCATTCAACCATTCTTGATAGGAATCCACTGTCCCTGAATCCTCTAAAAATTTGAGCCTATACATGTAGTTAAATAAATCCTTGAGCTTGTTCTCAAGGTAGTTTGAAAATCCTTGTAGCAATCTTTGGATCTCAATGTTTTCACGATGTGGGCTACCCGAATTTAGAACGTAACTTGCTTTAATTGATTTTTTAATAATAACCACGTTATTCAAAATCATCGCCTCCCTAACCAGAGACATAATATTACCTCCACTCTAGCATACTGAAATAGCAATGTAAAGATTTGCCTGTCCGGCTTCACCTTACATCTCATTGTTTCCATATTTATGAGTGAGATACGTGGTTCATGTCTTATCACCACATATAGTGATTATAGATTCCTCTCTTTCTCTTTCCCGCCGGTCGGCCAGAACTCCTTGCTCCATGTCGTCGTCGTTTTTAGCGCTGCACTCATCTCCTGCACCCTTTCTCCAGCGGCGACTCTTCACCAGCTCGTAACGGGCAGCGATAATGCCTGTACGAAGCGTTCGAATGGTCAGAAGGCTGAGCTTGATGTTCCCTCGCCGCCTTCAAATATCGAAGTTCCGGAGATGACGTAATGTTAGAAGCAAGCAAAAATGAAAAGTTGTGCCGTAACTTCTTCTACTCATACAGCTTCGCCCAACGAGCGAGCCGCTCCTTCATGACCGCACGGTAGCTCGCAGGCTCCAGGATCTCCGCCTCGGGACCGTATTGCGCCAGCCAGCCAAGGAACTCTCGTTCATGATTGACCGTCACCTGGAACAGCAGCCCGCCGTCCGGCAAATCCCGAAGGATCGGCTTAATAAACAATTCCTCTTCCTTCACATACCGCGCCACCTCCGAAGAGAAACGCACCTTGAACGCAATATTCCGCTCTCCCCGCTCGATCGACCACGTATGCTTCAAATACTGCTTAATGTTGAATTCGCCTTTTTCAAAATGCTCCTCCGTCACCTTCACATCTCGGAACCGGCTTACCCGGAACGTACGGATCGACTCCGCTGAATGGCAATAGCCAATGACGTAGAAGCGGTTTTCGCGAGGTACCAGATAATAAGGATCAATGCGGCGATGCGACATTTCGTTGCGGCTCTGCGTGTAATAGGCGGCTTCGATGGTCTGGGACGCAAGCGTCGCCTGAATGATGGGGAACAGGTGATGCGCACCCTCTTCCCGGTAGGCAGGTGTGCCCATCTGAATAATCCCGGCTACCTGCTCGATGATCTCCGCCTGGCGGCGTTTCTCCCTCCGGTGCGTGGCCATTACCTTCTCATAGGCGGACTCGTACCCGGGCGGCAGCAGCGTCCGCAAGGGCTCGAGGATCGATGGAAGCAGCGAGAACGCCAGCGCCTCCTCCTCCGTCCAGTCGAGCGGATAGATGGAAAAGTTGCCGGCGAATTCATAGCCTTTGCTGTGGCCCATGTTGGTGATCGGGATTCGCATCCCGCTCAGCGCTTCAATATCCCGGTATATATTTCGCTCACTCGTCTCGCAGCGCTCGGCCAGCTCTTTCGCCATAATGCCGGGCTTGCTTTGGACAAGAGTAACAATACGCATCAAGCGTATTAATCGTTCAGCCATCGGTCAATTCCTGCCTCCCATGTGATTCCATCTTTGGGAAAGTATTTCGTGCAGACCATGCATAACTCCTTCCGTCTACTTACATGTTAACAAATTCCACTTATTTCTTGCGCTTCATGTTGCGGTACTTCCGTTCGTGGAGCGTTTTGCGTGTGTGAGCGGTGTAGGAGAAGTTCTCCAGCTGGCTGTATAACATCAAAGCCTCTTCACGCAGCTCGGCATCGTCCGACGTAACAGCGGCACTTAACATCGTATCCGCTTGTCTCTGGAGCATTTCTTTTCCCGCGTCCTCATCTCCACTGTCGAAGGCTGCGATTGCATGCTGCAATGCAATTGCGGACTCGGTGATCTTGATCTGCTTTTCTACCTGCGAGTTGGTTGATTTCTGAAAAAGCTCGATATCGTTCGTAAAATGAGCGGACACCGGGTATTGCAGCGTGCTCAGCTTTGCCTCGCCATTGGTCACAGCTGCGTACTCCCACTGAAGCTTGAGAATCTCATGAGTGCCTGCTACATGGGGATATAGCATCATTTCGACGAGTATCGACTTCGTTTCTTCCGCATAAGCATCGCCCAGAGCCAGCTTTACCCCCTGTGGCGTTCGTTCTGACTCATATCCATAGATATTGGTAATCACAGCTTTGTCTGATGGAATGAGCGTTACTTGAATGTTCTGAGCGACAACAGACAGCAATCCATCGAGTTCCTTGTTAAAAATGGCTGGGATGTTCTCGGGCTTGTCAATGAAATAAAAATTGCCGCCGCCCTGATCCGCAATTCCCTCCATTAACTCTTCGTCAAAGCCGTCGCCTACTCCCATCGCCGTAATTCCAATACCCATATTGTTGTATTCCTTGGCGATCGCCCGAAGCTTGCTCCGATCCGTGATCCCCTCATTGGCATGACCGTCAGACAAGAGGATCACACGATTCGTACTGCCCCGCTGCTTGCCCTGGAGCACATGCTGGATGCCCTGCAGAAGACCACCGCTAAGATTGGTGCTGCCGCCTGTACGTATCGAATCGATCTGTTGTTTCAGCAGATCTTTATGCGTAACCTTGCCCGGCTCGATCTGCGTCTTGACCTGATCGTCAAAGACGACCAGACTGCACGTATCCGAGGAAGCCATTTGGTCAATGACGAACTGGCAGGCACGCTTGCTATAAGCAAGAGGCTCGCCTTCCATAGACCCGCTCCGATCCAGGACGAGCGACACATTCAGCGGCGCTCGCTCCTTCAGCTCCACCGTGCCCCCTTTTACCTCCACAAGCAGATAGGCTCTCTCCGCCCCACCCGTTGGCCAATACTCCTTGTTCCATGTCGTGGTCGTTTTCAGCGCTGCATTCATCTCATGCACCCTTTCTCCATCAGTAATGACTCTATGATAACAGGGCATTATGCCAGCCTTTTGTCAGGGAATGGACGTTCGGTTGCGGCACAATAGAAAAACCCTGACTGCTTGAGCCAGGGTTCTGCACCATTTGATTATCAAACTTTGACCGTTCTCTCTCAATAATAGCCGTCATTGACGGCAGGACATAGGGTTTTCTCTCTACATTTCGCCAGGAAAAAATACAGCAACAACAATAACATGATCCTCGATAGCTTGATAATATATACGAAATTTCTTAATTGTCACCCGAGAATATTCTTTATATTTACCTTGTTCTTCCGTATATGTTTTACCAATAACTGGGTTGAGTAATAATGACTCAGTCTCTAACATGAGTTGGGTAATGTAGTCGTAACTTTCCTCAGGTGTAAAGTGTCCGCTTTGAAAGGTACGAAGTTTATTTATAATCGGTTCCGGCCAGATTTAGTATCTTCGCATTCATTTCCTAAAATCCTCTGGCGATAAAGCTTTCAACAATTCGGCAGTTGTCATGAATCGGCCTTCTTTATAAGCAACCATGCTTTCACGCAGCATTCGTTCCAATTCCGGGTTTGATTCGGCTTCTTCGGCAATCGTCCGCTCATCCTCTTCCTGGAGAACGATTGTGAATTTCCCTCTTCCAGGAATAAAAACCTGCCGAACTGAATCCTCTCGGTTCATGTCCATAAACTGAAGCATTAATTCGTCGGAAGTTTGAACTTTCTCCATCACCGTCACCTCCAACACCATTTTCATTATCATATCACATACAAAAGATACAATCGAGAGCATCGCTTCATAATACAAGCCCAACCGAGTGAGGATATTGGGAACGGTGAACTTGTACAAGTATGGAAATAATATTGATATCATTGTCAATGTAATCATAGGAATATTTTCAAACCACAGATGCCCAAAACAGTTGAATTATCGCGACTTCCCCTGTATAATCGATTCATATCGATACGGCGAAGAACGCCCCGGATTTCCTCAGAATGAGGCGGTCCGGGGCGTTTACAGGTATAGGGGGAAGATCATGAGTTGCGATTCGAAGAAAGATAAATCTGAGAGCAAAAACATCGTTCGGGAAGGTCCTTATTCGTATGAGGATTACGCATCGCTGGACGATGGTAACCGGTATGAGCTGGCCGACGGCAAGCTCGAATTGATGAGTCCCGGACCGTCTGTGCCGCATCAGATCATTAGCTTTGAGCTGCAGAAGCTGATTGCACATAGCTGCGAAGACGACTATTTTATTCTCGATGCTCCAGTGGATGTCATTCTTAGTCCGTATGAGGTTCGCCAGCCGGATCTGGTCGTCATCAAGCGGGAGCGCATTTCGATCTTGAGTACCAAGGGGGTAGAGGGGGCACCAGACCTTGTGATCGAAATCCTGTCCCCATCTACCTTGAAGCGGGATCGTCGGGACAAATCCCTTGTTTATGCGAAATATGGCATACCCGAATATTGGGTCGTCGATCCGGAACATGCGGCTTTGGAAATATACGAGCTTGATCAAGGCAAATATACTCTAGTGGATGTATATACCGGCGACGAAACAGTGGCTTCAAGGCAGCTGCCCTGCGTCCGCTTTACGATGCGCGCTCTGATGAGCCGCATTCCGAAGCTTCGCAATTAGTTCATCGTTCACACGCACCCACCGGAGCCGTTACTCCGGCAGCGTCAGCACGCAATAGCTCTTCCCTTCCATACGGAGCGCACCGGCGACGTTCCGCCCGGCAATCCGTTCCTCATATTCCCGGTCCAGCCGCACAACCGCCTCTTCCCGGCTTACGTTAAACAGCACATACACCGGCCGGCCATCACCCGTAACGCGGCATACCACTTCAACGCCGTCGCCGCACACCAGCGGATGCGCCGAAGCTCCGGCGTCCCGCATCGCACGCTGCAGCACAGCGCTCATCTGCGCCGCCTCCAGCGCCGTTCCCAGATAATAAGCGGACCCTTGACCGTATCGGTTACGAACGGCAAGCGGCATCCCTTTGCGGAAGCTGTCGGCGAAGAATGCGATCGGCTCGGCGCCATGCAGCTCAAGCGGCTCCACCCAATACCGCGTCCGTCCTCCTTGAAGCGCCGCCCCATCCAGCTCCAGCCGCACCTCGGCAACCGATTCCGCAAACACCGGCTCCACCTCGTATACGGAGGCTCCGAACAGCTCCGCCAATCCGGCGGGCAAGCTCCCGCGCTGTCCGGTGTTGTGCACGCTCTTGACCGCGGTCAGGAAGGTCGATATAAGCACGCCCCCGCCCGCCACGTACCGGGTGAGCATCTCTTTCATCGCGTCGCTCATTACAAAAGGCGTCGCAAGCACCACCGCCTTGTACGGAAGAATCGTCTCGTCAAGCGGCACGACGTCCGCCTGGTAGCCAAGCTTGGCCAGCAGCTCGTACAGCTCAACCTGGTACTGAATCGGGTCAAAGTCGCGGTGAATCGGCTTGATCTTCAGCGCCCACAAGGAGTCGTAATCGAGACAGACCGCAATCTCGCCGCCCTTCACAGCCGAATGCTCCAGCAGCTCCCGCACGCGCTCGAGCTCGGCCGCCCCTTGCTTCACCTCCTCATATCTGCGCCGCGGCTTGCCGTCGCCGTCCAGAATTGAGAAATTGAGCTGCTCCGCGCCATAAGGGAATTGAATATATTGAAAATGCGTCACAACCTCCGCCCCATGCGCAAACGCCATCATCGCCGCCTGCTTGATGGCGCCGGGATGCGGCTGCAGCCGTCCCTCGTGCGACCACATCGCATGTCCGCCGCCGCATGCCAGCTCCAGCACCCAGAAGCGCGGATTGCCAGGAACGGCGCTTCGCGACAGAGCGTACGTGTAAGCCGAACCGGACACGGAATCGCCGCGCAAATTCGGGTAATGGTCGACGCCGAAGCAGTCGAGCTCGCGCGATGCGTCCCACTGGTCGATGCTGTTCGTGCCGACGCCGGTCGTGTTGTGCGTGATCGGCAGCGACGTATGCAGGCGAAGCGCGTCCAGCTGTACCTTCTGATAGGCAATAATCGATTCGCTCTGGAAGCGCTCGAAATCAAGACGCAGAGACGGGTTGTCAAAGTACATCGGAATCGCCTTCACGGTGTGCGGTTCAATGGTAGCTATCGGCAGGTTGATCTGTCCGAAACGGTTGTACCGCTGGCTCCAGAATGCCGTTCCCCACGCCTCGTTAAGCGCTTCGATCGAGCCGTATTTACGCTCCAGCCATTGATGAAACTGCGTACGGCATTCGTTGCAGCGGCAGCGGCCGGTGCCCTCCTGCGCAAATTCGTTGTCGATTTGCCACCCGATTACGTGCGGATGCGAACCGTACCGCTCCGCCATCGTTGCCGCGATGCGGGCGGAGTGCTGACGATAGGAGGGGTTGTTGTAGCAATAATGTCTGCGACCGCCGAACGGTCTCGTCCTCCCCTGATTATCCACGTACAGCAAATCCGGGTGCTTCTCGACCAGCCATGCTGGCGGCGTAGCGGTCGGGGTGCACAGCACGGTTTTGAGGCCGAGCGCCCCCGCCTCCTCGACGGCTTCATCGAGCCATTCCCAAGTAAAACGCCCCTCCTCCGGCTCCATCTCGCTCCATGCAAACTCAGCCAGCCGTATCACATTCATTCCCGCTTCCTTGAGCAGGACGAAATCTCTGCTTCGTTCCTCCGCGGTGCGAAACTCCGGATAGTAGGCAACTCCATAGTACAGCATCGTCATTCCCCTTTTCCCAGCTATCATGAACCTTTTGCATCCGATTATAGGATAACATTCGTAGAAAATCTCCACATATCCAAGCAATATCGCCATTTTTTCAACGTATTTTGATGTATAATGAGGGTGTGGAAAAAGGGGGACGGACATGGATCGGCATACGACGGAATATGAGGCGGTCCCGGGCGGCGGAGGGTTCTTTGTGGATGTGCGCAGGCTGGACGATTTTCGGATGCCGCGGCATCATTTTCACGAGGAGTACGAGGTGTATTACCAAATGGAGGGCGAACGCCTCTATTGGATCGGGGATCGCTCCTATTCGATGAAGCCCGGGGATTTGGTGTGTATCGATGTGCGAACGCTGCACCGGACGCGGAAAATAAGCGAAAGCTATGTGCGGGGGCTGGTGCATTTTGGCGAGAAATTTGTGGAGGGGGCGGCGCGGGAGCTGCTGGAGCTGTTCCGCGGTTCGCCGGTCATTCGGCTGAATGTGAGGCAGCGCGAGCCATTCGACCGGCTGTTCGGAACGATGGCAAGGGAGTTTGAGCGCCGGGAAGCAGGCTGGGAGCTATACTGCAGGCTGGCGCTGAGCGAGCTGCTGCTGCTCGCCACCCGGCTTGCGGCCGGACAGCGGGAGGAGCAGCAAGCGGCGGCGGATCCGGCCATTCGTCAGATCGAGAAGGCGCTGCACTTCTTGTCCGCACAGTACCGTTCGCCGGTAACGTTGGCGGAGGCCGCCGCCCATCTCCACTGGAGCCCGTCGCACTTCAGCCGCATGTTCGTGCGCGCAACCGGCTTCACGTTCGTGGAATACGTGCATCAGCTTCGCGTGCTGGAGGCGCAGCGGCTGCTCGCCGGCACGAAGCTGCGGATGCTCGAGATTGCCGATGCGGTCGGGTTCGACAACCTGACACACTTCGGCCGCGTGTTCAAGGCGGTGTCCGGCACAACCCCGACCGCATATCGCCGGCGGCACCAGTAACGGGGCCGCCGCAACGCTGCATCGCTACAATTCTGCTATGCCGCTTTGCTGTGCGCTGTTATGCGCTGTTATGCGCTGCTATGCGTCCAGCTTCCGTTCTCCCCGCGGGAACTGGAGCTGATACAGACGGGCGTACAGCCCGTTCATTGCGAGCAGCTGCTGATGTGCGCCTGTTTCTACAATGCGCCCCTGCTCCAGCACAATGATTCGGTCCGCCTTCATTATGGTGGAGAGCCTGTGCGCAATGACGAGACTGGTACGGTTCGCCATCAGACGCTCCAAGGCCTCCTGAATCAGATGCTCGGACTCGGTGTCCAGCGAGGACGTCGCTTCATCAAGAATGAGCAGCCGCGGGTTTTTGACGAGCGCACGCGCAATCGAGATCCGTTGGCGTTGTCCGCCGGACAGCTTGATGCCGCGCTCGCCGATCCGTGTGTCGTATCCATCCGGGAAGGACATAATAAATTCATGCGCATTCGCCTGTCTGGCCGCCTGGATAACCGCTTCCTCGTCGGCATGCTCGAGCCCGTACGCAATATTCTCCCGGATCGTGCCGTTCAGAAGCAGCACCTCCTGCGATACGATGCCGATCTGCCTGCGCAGCGAGGCGACCTGTACGTCGCGGACATCGATGCCGTCGAATCGAACAGCGCCCTGCTGCGGATCGTAGAAGCGAACGATCAGGTTCACCAGACTGGACTTTCCCGCTCCCGACGGCCCAACCAGCGCCACCGTCTGACCGGGCTCAAGCTCAAGCGTTACATCCTGAAGCACCTTCATGGCGCCGTCATACGCAAAGGACACATGCTCCAGCCGCACCCTTCCGGTTATCGCCGGCAGCTCCACGGCATCCGCCTTCTCCACGACCTCCGCTCTCGTATCCAGCACTTCAAAAATACGCTCCGACGCGGCAGCTGCCTGCTGAATCACATTCACAATTCGCGTGAACCGGCGAATCGGCTGCTGGACAAGCCGGAGATATACGAGGAAGGCGACCAGCTCACCCACTGAAAGCGAACCGCCAATCACACGGTAGGAGCCGAACACGAGGATCACCGCCAATCCCAAATAATTCATTACCTCGATGATCGGCGCATACGACGACCAATAGCGCACCGCCGTTATGTTCGCTTCCATACTGCTGCGGTTGCGATCGGCGAAGCGATCCATCTCATATTCTTCCTTCGAGAACGATTTGATCAGCTTCATGCTCGAGATCGTTTCCTGCAAATGATTGTTTACGCGGGCTGCCTGCTTCTGCACATCGGCATATGCCCCTCGAATCCGTTCCGCAAACTTGTGCGTGGTCACAATCATCACCGGGAAGGTGAAGGCCAGCACCGCTGTCAGCTGCCAATCCGCAACGAACATATACACGAAGATGACGATAAAAATGAGGACATCCTTCACGATTTCCACGACACCCGATGTAATGAGCGATTGCAGCGTGTTTACATCATTCGTCACCCGCGACATAAGGTCGCCGGTGCGCCTGTTTTCAAAGAAGCTGAGCGACAGCTCCTGAATATGGCGATACAGATGATTGCGAATGTCGTAGATGGTGCGCTGGCCAACCGTAGACATCATGTAACTGCTTACATAATTGCCGTAGCCGAGAAGGACGGCGGCCGCAGCGATACCTGCGGCGATCCAGCCAAGCTGGCTGTAGTCTTGCGCGGGGATCGATTCGTCAATCGCAATACGCGAAAACTGCGGAATGACAAAATTCAGCAGCGCAACGCCCACCATCGCCAAAGCGGCGTATAGCAGCGGCTTCTGATGCGGCCACACATAGGTCAGCAGCCGGGAATACACTCGCCAGACACTTGTTTTGACCTTGTTTTTCTCCGGATCATTCTCCACAATACGGCGAATTTGATGCTCTCTCATTTCGGACATCACCCATTTTTCGTTTATGGAAATCCATAAAAGCCCGAGGACAATATCCCCGGGCCTCCGTTCATTCTTATGCCTGCTTCTTTGCTTCGATGCGGCAGCGGTGCAGGATCGGCTCTGTGTAGCCGTTCGGCTGGTCGATGCCCTTGAAAATCAGCTCACGCGCTGCGAGATAAGCGATTGACGTATCCAGTCTGCCGCTCATCGGGCGGTAGGCCGGGTCGCCGGCATTTTGCTGGTCGACGACGTGGGCCATCCGCTCCAGCGCCTCATCGATTTGCGCCGGAGTAAGGACGCCGTGATACAGCCAATTCGCCAGATGCTGGCTCGAAATACGCAGCGTCGCGCGGTCTTCCATCAAGCCGATGTTATGGATATCCGGCACCTTGGAGCAGCCGATGCCTTGATCGATCCAGCGCACGACATACCCCAGGATGCCCTGTACGTTGTTGTCGAGCTCCTGGCGAACGTCATCGGCCGACCAATTCAGCTCCTGCGCCGTCGGAATTTGAAGAATGTCGTCCCGGTAGTTGGCAGGCTGCTGCAGCAGTTCGTTCTGAATATCGGACACCAGCACCTGATGATAGTGGATCGCATGCAGTACCGCCGCCGTCGGCGACGGCACCCACGCCGTATTTGCTCCCGCCTTCGGATGGCCGATCTTCTGAACGAGCATTTCCTTCATCAGATCCGGCATCGCCCACATGCCTTTGCCAATCTGCGCGCGGCCCTTAAAGCCGGTCGCAAGCCCCGTGCTGACGTTCGACTTCTCATAGGATTGCAGCCAGATCGATTGCCGAATGGCCGCCTTGCGAATCATCGCTCCCGCTTCCATCGAGGTATGAATTTCATCCCCGGTACGGTCAAGGAAGCCGGTGTTGATAAAGACGACGCGGTCCTTCACCTCGCGGATACAAGCCTTCAAATTCAGGCTCGTTCTGCGCTCCTCGTCCATGACACCGATTTTCACTGTATAGCGATCCAGTCCGAGCAAATCCTCTACCCGATTAAACAGCTCGTTCGAGAAGGCGACCTCCTCGGAGCCGTGCATCTTCGGCTTCACGATATAGACGGAGCCCGTCTTCGAGTTGCGGAATTCGCCATTGCCTTTCAGATCATGAATGGCAATCAAGCTCGTAATCGCAGCGTCGAGAATCCCTTCCGGCACTTCCTCGCCTTGCTCATCCAGAACCGCGCTGATCGTCATCAGATGGCCGACGTTCCGCACGAACATCAGCGAACGTCCCGGCAGGATCAGACTGCCGCCCTGCGGCGTCACATAGCTGCGATCCGGCTGCAGCGTACGCGTTACGATCGTATCCTTCTTCCGGAACGATTCCGACAAGTCGCCTTTCATCAGACCGAGCCAGTTCCGGTACACCAGCACCTTGTCCTCCGCGTCAACGGCCGTGACTGAATCCTCGCAGTCCATAATGGTAGTAAGCGCCGCTTCGAGCACGACGTCCTTCACTCCGGCCAGGTCGGTCGAGCCGATCGGATGACTGCGATCCACTTGGATCTCAAGGTGCAGGCCGTGATGGACCAGCAGAACCGCTGTCGGATCGGCTGCTTTGCCTTGGTAGCCGCGAAGCTGATTTCCGTCCTGCAGCGAGGCTTTCTCGCCGTTGCGCAGCATTGCGATCAGCTGTCCGCCTTCAATCGCATACTTGACGGCATCCTTGTGCGATGCGCTCGCCAGCGGAACGGTCCGGTCGAGTAGGTCCTTCGCATATGCAATGACCTTCTCGCCGCGAACCGGATTGTAGCCGGACGTTCGCTCGGCTCCATCCTCTTCGCCGATTGCATCGGTCCCGTACAGCGCATCATAGAGGCTCCCCCACCGCGCGTTGGCGGCGTTCAGCGCATACCGGGCGTTGTTGACCGGAACGACAAGCTGCGGACCGGACAGTTGACCGATCTCCGGATCAACATTCTCAGTGCCGATCCGGAAATCACCGGCTTCCGGCTCCAAATAGCCGATCTGCTCGAGGAACGCCTTGTAGGCGTCGAATTGGAATGCTCCCCGATTCTCCTTGTGCCAATCGTTGATTTGCTGCTGCAGC
>JBEPYM010000038.1:0-25113 GCA_041641375.1 Paenibacillus sp. | reverse complement strand
TTTTGCCATAACTACCACTCCCGAACATTTGTTTGCGTTAATTATATCAAACAAACGTTCGTATTGAAAGGGTTTGCTGAGGCAACTTGATATTCAAATCCGAATATATGCTTCTACCAACTCCAGCTCCTTCGCCAGGCTAATTCGTCCCTCCTGTCTGAGCGTATCAAAGCTGACCCTCAGGTAAAGCGAGAAATCCGAGAGCAGCTCACGTGCCTGCTCCGGATCAGCGTCCACGAGCGCGGCGATGGAGTTGAGCGCATTAAACAAGAAATGCGGCTTGATTTGCGCCTGTCTGTAAGCCAGCTCCAGACGACCGTGCTCCAGCGCGGATGCCTTCAGCTTAAGCAACGTGCCAGCGCGGACCCGCAGCTCCTCCTGATCGATCGGCTTCTGGACGTAATCGTTCGCTCCCGCCCTGAAACCCGCGAGCGCATCGCCGTTTTGTCGGTTCCCCGTCAGCATAATGACCGGCAAATCCACCAGGGAATGCTGCTGCCGAATCAAGCGGCACAGCTCATAACCGGATCGGGACGGAAGCATCGCATCAAGCAGCACGAGCTCTACTTTCCCCTGCGCAAGCACCGTTTCCGCCTGCTCCGCATTTGAGACAAGTACCATTTCGTACGGCTCGCCGGCAAATACAGCGACAAGCTTTAGGATATGCTCCGGATCATCATCCACGCACAGAATTCGGGATGCACCGACTGTCCCGGTAATATGTGGTGTCGCAAATACTGCTGCGCCTTGCGCTTTTGCATTCGTAATCGGCAGCGTTGTCATATCCGTGCTTACGGTACATTCAGAAGCAATCGGAATGGTGAAGACAGCGAGAAACCTGCGACCGTTCTGTGCATCATGGCTGAACCTGCCTCCGTGAAGCTCTACAATGCGGCGGCAGATCTGGAGATGAATAGCAAGAACGGCTTCCGTATCGAGTCCGGCGTGCTCCGTCCGAGCCTCCATGCTGTCCTGCCCAACTGTTCCCTCAGCTTGAAGCGAAAGAGTAATCGCCACCTGACCGTCCGAGGTTGGTACAGCACGAATCGTGGCCGGCAATTGTGCTCCAGTCGGCCGGATATATGCGGCGGCATCATACAATACATTGACCAGAACCTGGACAAGCCGCATCTCATCCGCATACAGCATTGGCAGCTGTTCCGGCAGCTCCGATACGATTTTCATCGGTTCACCTTCATGAACATAAGGAGCGATCTCCGCAAGATGCGCCAGCACCGATTCCAATTGTACGGCACGCCGCTGCAGCACAATTCGATCCTCCTTGAGCAAGCTCAAATCGAGCAAATCGTCCAAAAGATGCTCCATTCTTCTGCCAGCAGCAAGAACGTTAGCAAGCTCGCCAGATACGGAGCTCTCTGCCGGTATTCGGTTGACGGCGTTCTGCAGGGATTGCAGCATATTGGAAAGCGGCATTCGCAGCTGATAGGAGGTTTCGGCAATGAATTCATCCTTAAGCTTATCCATCCGAATCAGTGCCCTTGCATCCCGTTTCATCTGGTCATACATGCTCATGTAGCGGATCATCGTCATCGTAATAAAAATCAGGATCAGAATGATCATCTCGAGCTGAAAATCAGGGACAAAAGAACGAATACCGGCAAGATACATCATTTGCTGAAGTTGAATCGACAAAAGACAAATTGCCGCCAACAGCATAAAGACGGAATCGCCAGCCCCCTTCCAGGCGGTACGGATCATCCATCCGATGACAGATAAGGATAGAACGAAGACGATCCCAACCATGGCAGGCTCGTATCGCGAATACACCTCGACGGGTAAGCTCAAATAAATAAGCAAAAGTCCACCGGCCGTACAATGGATGGATAACATCCCGATTTTCCCCAGCATAGACGGATAGCTTTTGCGAAGAAATAGCACGAAGAAATATAGACTAAGTGACGAACAAAACTGGATTCTCGTCCATAGATCGTACGAAATGTCAGGCAACCAGGTCCAAAGCAGCTTCTCCCCATGGGTTACCGTATAAAGCAGGAAGAAACAGGCGAAAGCCGCCAAATATAGTGTTTCCAGCCTTCGTCTGGCCGCATAAATCGCAACAAACAGCATCATAAATAAAAATAGGACCGTCACCGTCGTCCATTCCGTCAACCACGCAAGCAGCTTCTTGCTCTCAACAGCCGAGGCAGTCCCAAACTCAATCGACTTGAATATACCGCCAAATATGCCATATGAATAATTGCTTACAGGAAGAATAAGCTCCAGCATCGACCCTTGCACAGGAAAATAGACGGAATAGGGGATATTCACGGATTTCTCCGATGCGGCCTCATAAGCAGGCTCCCCCCCGCCATTTCCAACAAGCACTCCATTCACATACAGCTTGTGCGCCGTGCGAACGTTGTGCATATAGATACCGAATACGCCTTCCATCATGGACGGGAGCAGGATTCGCAATCGGTAGGTTCCCGCCCCGAACGGTGTACGTCCTTCAAGCGGATTCAGGGCGCGGTCCCAGCCGCCTGGCACCCGGACGACGACTGGCGTAACGCCGGAAGCTGCAAGCTCGTCGGCCGCCGAAGCCAGCAATCCGTGATACAACAGCCACTCCCCGTCAAGCCGGTACAGCTGGTTGTCCAAGCTTAGTCCCCGCAAGTCAAGCAGGCCCTGCGACGCGTTCGCTTCCAGCGAACGGACGGCAGGACCCCAGGATATCGTCGTGTTGCCAATGACCAGTATGAATATCAGTGCGAATGCAAGCAAGATGCGGTGCTTCAGCTTCAACTGCACTATGGTAACAACTCCGGAATTCATCTCTACAGAATCATTCGACACATGTCCGCCGTTTCCTTTTTCTTCCCCTGATTCGTTACTTCCCGGAACCCAGGCATGGAAAGAATCGTTTCACCGTATCATAGGCAAGCTTCGGCCTCCGGTAGCGGTCCACCACGCCTTTGTTGTTCAGCGCGCCGGCACGGGTAAGCGGCCACAGCCGCCCGGTCGGATCCGGCTCTTCCGTCACGCGGCAATCGCAAAATTGCCAGATGAAGGTGCCGTTAATGAAAGGCCGATTGCGATAAGCGATCAAATTCGATTCCAGAATATCGGCCTGCCGTTCCTCGGAGCCGCGCGGCCGGATTGCCGGCTCGCGGTAGCCGTACAGTCCGTCGGCACCGAATTCACTGATGATCAGCGGTTTTCCGACGCCTCCGGCCGTGTCGATCCAAGCCTTCAGCTTATCGGTAAGCGCGCCCGGATCCTCGTCGCCGTACCAACCGGGATATTGATTGAAGGACACAATATCTACTGCATCAAGCGTCAGATCCTTGAACGGCTTGCATGAAGCGAAGGTCAATGGCCTGGACGAATCGAGCTCACGCAGCTGCGCAAATTGCTTGCGGTACATAGCGCTGCCCTCTTCCGTCTCCGAAGCGCATTCATTCAAGATCCCCCAAATGACGATGCTCGGATGATTGAAGTGCTGGAGCACCATCTCGCGATTGCAATCCTCGCATTGACGCTCAAAATTCGGATTTTGCATGAAAGAAAGCGGGAAGCCGCGGGCATGATTTTCCTCCCAGACAAGGACGCCGCGCTCGTCGCACAGATCGAGAAAACGCTCATCGTTGGGATAATGACTCGTTCGTACGGCATTCGAGCCCATATCCAGCATCAGCTCGAGATCATGCGTCATGAGCTGCAGCGGAAACGCCGCTCCGACCAGCGGATGATCTTCATGTCGGCAGAAGCCCTTCAGAAATATCGGTTCCCCATTGAGGAGAATTTGGTCTCCGGATACCTTGACCGTCCGGAAGCCGACGCGCTCGATCAGGTCGTCAACCGGAGCTTGGCAGCCATCCTCGAACAGCTGTGTCCGCAGCATAAACAAGGACGGATTGTCCGGCGACCACGCTTCAGCCTCGCGGCAAGCTACCGTCCATTCGGCCGTCCTTGTCTGTCCGGATGGAATGTCGCCGATCCGCCCTTCGAAGGATGCGCCGGCAACGTCGCCGCGAACGTGGATCGAACGATCCGGTCCCGCCGCATTCCGCACCGCGATGCGAACGGTCGCCGACCAGCCGCCGCCTTCCAACGGCTTAAGCGGTGTTACGTGCGCATATTCGAGATACGCCCCATTGATCAGCTCCATCGCAACCGGCCGGATCAACCCGCCGTACGTATAGTAGTCATTCGATACGTGGAGCGCCGAACGCTCCGAGAACGTATTGTCTACCACGACAAGCAGCTCATGTTCTCCCGCCCCCAGATTCGCCGCGAAGGCGTCAAACCCCGTGTATGCATTGTAATGGTGCGCAAGATGACATCCATCCACATAGACATCGGCAGTATGGCTCACACCCTTATACACGAACCTGACGTGCGAAGGCTCACGCAATGTGAACGTGCGCCGGTATACCCCGCGTCCGCGGTAATGTGCCAGCTCCGGGTGCGCTTCCCAGCAACCCGGAACCGCGAGCCGGTACGGGTAACCGTTCGCAGGACGATCCTCGTCTGTTCCAAGGACGGCAAATTCCCACATTCCATCAAGCTCGATTTGCGTTCGAATTTCATTCGTCGGAAACAATCGCAGCATATCAGATATTCCCCTCTTCGTGATTTAATGCTATTATAATTGAAATTCATACGGTATCATTTCACTTTTTTCGCTGGATCTTGCACTTTTTTTATCTCCATCTTAGGAAAGAGGATAGTCACGCATGACATTCCAGGCCCGCTTCCGCCATACGTCGGAAGGCTACAGTATGGATTTTCATACGCACGACGGCTTCGAGCTTATGCTCATCGACGAAGGCGAAGGACAGATGTTTATCGGCAGCCGTGTTTACAGCTTCCAGCCGGGTGATCTGTTCTGGATCAACGCGTCCGTCCTGCACAAAATTCACGTCCCTCCGGAGCGTACCTATATCCGTACCGCTGTCACGTTCCCGCCTGAGCTTGTCCATCGCTGGGATGCGCATTATCACGACACACGCTCCATGCTCCATTTTTTCTACGACAAGACGATTTCCAATCGCGTGCCTTTGCTGTCGGAGTCGATTCGGGAGCGCATCCGCCGCGCATTCGAAGAGCTTGGACACGCTGCGAGCCGTACCGATATGCACCGCGAGCTTGCCTTGCACCTGGCTGCCCTCCAGCTCATCCTGCTGGTCGGTCAAGCGATCCGGGATGGAGAGTCGCTTCGGCAAGTCCCTGAGCCCTACAAGGCAGCCGCTGCCGATCAGCTGCTCCAAAAGCTGCTCGGTTATATGGAGCAGCATATCCATGAAGAGCTTGGCACGGAGCGAATTGCGCGCCACTTTCATATGAACCCTTCCTATTTGTCGCAGTGGTTCAAGCGCAAAACCGGCGTCACGCTGTCCCGTTACACGATGTCCCGGCGGGTGGCGCTGGTGAAGAACCAGCTGCGCACAACCAACCATGAGCTATCCGCGATTGCCAGCTCTGTCGGCTTCCGCGATGCCTCTTATTTATGCCGCGTTTTCAAGTCTCTGACCGGCACAACCCCTCATGCCTACCGCCGTTCGGTTCGCTGATTCGATCGGCTTCCTGCCATTCTCCGCCTGGCTGACTGAACGCATGTCCCAAAAGAAGACGGGAAACAGCCGATGCTCGCCGAGCATCGGCTTTGGCGTGTCATGCGGTTTCCATTGTAGTTAGATGAAGAATGCGCGAGTAATGATCACGAGCAGGATGAACAGAACGAGGATCGTTCCCGTCGAAGTCCAGAATGCACCACCATGAGCCAATGGAGCGTTAGCTGCGTATGCCATATTCGTCCCCCTCCTCCCCGGTGAAGTTACTGTATCCTATACCGGGACAAGTGCCTTGGATTGGACATTCGCCCGCTGCCAAGCAAGCCGCTCAGAAATAGGCGAATCTCATGAATAGCGGGCCCCCCCTCCGGTCATACTAGTTGTCGGAAACCATTTCCAAAACCATGTTAACAGGAGGCTTTTCACGACATGATGGATAAGTACGGCGCTCACGAAGTGCTCGAAATGCATGAGGTTCTGTCCGAAGCGATCAACACAATCAACAACAGCCAGCTTTACCGCCAGCATGTTACGGACGGCCAACTGGCGCACATGATGGATCACCAGCTGGACTTTATCCATCAAGAATACAGCCTGCTTGTCGAAGCGCTGAACGGACAGGGCCGTCAAGACGCGATTCCTTACCGCGCCCCTCGCATGCTGCAGCCGCAATATGGCCTGCGTCAGCCAGGACCTTACGCTCCGAACACTTCCGCTGATCAGCTCGATGACCAGGATATCGCTTGGGCGATCCTGTCGATGCACAAAGCGTCCGCCGCGCGCAAAATGATGGCAGCACTGGAATGCGCCGATCCGGATTTGCGCCGTATTCTTCAACAAAGCGCGATCAATTGCGCGGAAATGGCATACGAGGTGTGGCAATATATGAACCAGAACGGCTACTATCAGGTGCCAACGATGAAGGATGTTACGACGCAGCATTTGATCGGAGCGTTTCAGCAAGCGCCGATGAACGGGATGCAGCCAATGAATATGCAATAAGAAAAACTTCTAACGAAGTACATTCAAGATGAGCGACCGCGATTTAGAGGAAGTTTTTCTTGGTAAAGAATTTATTCGTTCCCTTGTGGAAACTTATAAATTCTTTAACGTTAAGAAAAACTTCTATCGAAGTACATAGAAAAATCCCCTCGGCGAGGGGATTTTTCTATGTCCATTGCCAGCTGCTGCTTCGATGCTGATCCAAGGCGTTATTGATCATTGGCATCACAACAAATAGAAGCAGTCCGAGCTCCGCGATTCTTATAGGAACTGCATAGGGCGATAAAGCAACCAGTATCCCGTACGTATGCAGCAGCATTTCGATACCGACAAGAAACAGCCATACGGTCATTTTCGACATCAACGAAGTTTGTTGAACCTCTATGATTGTAAAAATCAGTGCATAGAGGAGAACTAACAGCGAAGAAAACGTCGCGGATGACCTCATGGGTTCATGAAACCACGGGACATTGTAATAAATCTGCTTTGCTACTCCTGCTTGGACAAAGGCGGTACTGGCCAGAATCGCGAGCGCGCACCCGTACAACGTAAAGGTACGAATACGTATCGTAGCGTGATCTATCATCCAGTCGTACCACATACGACCGATCCAGAAATACAGCACGACGCCGCCAAAGGTATATTCCAGCCGCCACCAGTCATGCCCATAGATCCCAAGCTGCAGGAACAACACCTCGATGCCGACAAAGCCGGCCGATATGAGGACTGCCCAGATGAAGCGCAGCCGATAGGCGACAAACACGAGCGCCGCAGCCGGAACTGCAAGCCCTTGAGAGGAAAGCGCCCCGAGCAGATGATCAAAATAAGGATCATCGAGAATGCCCGGCTTGTACCAGTAGCTCTCATACATGAGCAGGATAACCATCTCAAACAAATATGCAAGCGAGATCAGGAACAGAAACCACGGCAGCAGCAGCCGTCCGCGCTCTTTGTAGAGTACAATGACAATCACTGCGAAGGAGATGGCAATCAGCAGGCCAAAGCTAAGCGGTCCGATATCAGTCCAGCCTTGCATCATATCATGCTCACGCTCCGGTTACGAGTATGCTATCAGCATCCGCTATCCGAAGGCATTCTATTCCCCTTAGCCGAAGTTTTCCGGGTTCAGCACCTGAAGCTCCGGCAACATAAATCTTCCGTCCTTCCGGATGAGTACATCGTCGAAGTAGATCTCTCCGCCGCCGTACTCCGGACGCTGGATCAGCACCATATCCCAATGAACGGAGGAGCGGTTTCCGTTAAAGGCATCATCGTACGCCCGACCTGGAGTGAAGTGGAACGAACCGTCGATTTTCTCATCAAACAAAATATCGCGCATCGGCTTTTTAATGTATGGATTCACGCCAATAGCAAACTCGCCGATATATCTGGCGCCTTCATCCGTATCAAGGATTTCGTTCAGCCGCTTCGTATCGCTGCCTGTCGCTTCGATGATTTTGCCGTTTTCGAAGCGCAGCTTGATATTGTCAAAGTTGTTTCCTTCGTACACGGTCGGCGCATTGTAGCTAATCGTACCGTTTACAGAATCGCGTACTGGCGCTGTAAAGACTTCTCCGTCCGGAATGTTTACCTCGCCGGCGCATTTGATAACCGGAATACCCTTGATGGAGAAGATCAGATCGGTGCCCGGCGATACGATACGAACGCGGTCGGTCCGTTCCATCAAGCGGACAAGCGGATCCATAGCTGCTGACAGCTTGCTGTAATCAAGATTGCATACCTGAAAATAGAAATCCTCGAACGCTTCAGTGCTCATTCCTGCCATTTGTGCCATATTCGGGCTTGGATAACGCATGACACACCACTTCGTATGGTTAATGCGCTGATCGTATACCGGACGCTGACAGTATTTCAAGAAATCCTGCATCCGCTTCTCCGGCACATCGGACAGCTGGGAAATATTGTCCCCGCTGCGAACCGCAACGTAGGCATCCATCTGGCGCATCCGATACAGATCAAACTCCGCCTGCTTCTCGAGCTGGGCCTGCTCCGCCCCCCACATAAAAGCACGGTTCAAGGACGGATCCTGAATGTGGATAAAAGGGATCCCGCCCAATTTGTACGCCTCTTCAATAAAGCATTTGCCAACCTCATGATCCTTAAGCCCAATCAAATCAATCAACAGCTTCTCCCCGGGTTGAAGCTTCACGGAATGAGTCAAAATGTTGCGGGCAAACGTGACAAGTCTGGGATCTCTCAAGCGATATTCCTCCTGACCAATGTTCAATTAGAGCAAATCAACCTATTCTATCATGTGGAATGCGAATTGACCATATGATAAGCGGTTTGCGTCAGCCTTTCGTAGAAAAAATCACGGGCCGGTCCTTCCAGGCCGATGTCGTCCATTGCTTCGCGCATACAAGCCAACCAGTTCTTCGCCGAATCCTCCGTAACAAGAAAGCGCATATGCCTCGCACGCATCATCGGATGACCGAACTCGGCTGAATACAAGCCGGGACCGCCTGTAAACTGGGACAAGAACATGAATTGCTTCCGTTTCACCTCATCGATGCCCTCCGGAAACAAAGGACCGATGACCGGATTCTGTACGACCTTATTATAGAATACATCGACAAGCTTGCGGATCGTCGGCTCTCCGCCCAATGCTTCGTATAGATTCATCGCCTCACGCCTCCATCAGCTTCTTGGGAGGAATCGGATCCAACTGCTCCCCGTATCTTTCATTCAGCTCGACGATGGACATCGCCAGCACCTTCGGAACGAGTGCTTCCGAGCCTTCAAGCACTCTAGCGCTGCCATGAGGATGAATGACCCGCATCAGGAGCTGCAGATACACCTTCGCCCCCCATGAGAACCAACCGCGCGGCAGCTCGGCGACTGTGAAGCCGAACGGCTCGACCCCACGATTGATCATTGTAATGCCATATAATGCCTTGATTTGCTCCCTTTCGGCATGATGCCGGATCGCGTTCACCAGCATCGGGAGCGCACGTTCCATCGCTCGAATCAGCATGATAGCTAGCTGCATCGGCGATCTGGATCGGTGCCCAAGTCGGAACAAAATCCCGTTGTCAAGATGAATCTCTGCAACGCGATCACCCGAGGTTAACGTCTCACCGCCGCTTAACGGCAAATCCGGGCCGCTGTAGGTAATGACGCGCATATGAAGAAAGCTCTCCTTCGGCGTAATCGGCTGCAGCTTGAATACGGTATGAAAAACTCTCTCCCACCGCATCCACAGATGTACAGCCAGTTGCTTCCATAGCTGCGGCTGACTTTGCAGTTGATTACGGCTCGCCATCATCGAATCGATTCCGACGAAGGAGTAACCCTTCCGGAGCGTCTCCGGGATGAAGCTCTCCAGTGCCTCCAGCATATAACGAGGCGCATCCTGATTGGCGCCAAGCGTCATTCCGCAATCATGCAGCAAATAAATTTGACCGTCGGCAAGTCGTCTTCGCATTCGCTCCAACAGCCGCTTGACGCCTACGCGGCTGCGCCAATCGCCAATCATAATCGACCAGAGAACAATTTGATAATGATGCCGGGTTGTAAAATCAAATACATTCAAAATTCCCCATGGCGGTCGATAATAGAGCGGCTCCTCATTCGTAATGGAGACGATCAGATCTCTCGTTCGTTCAATTTGCTGCTTGACCGTATTCGGATGCATCAGCCAATTGCTTCGATGCGTATAATTATGGATCCCGATGACATGTCCGTCCTCGTGCATCCGTCTTACAATGTGCGGGTAATTCTCCGCATTCTTCCCGATAATGAAGAACGTTGCCTTCACACGATGCCGCTTGAGCAGGTCAAGCAACTGCATCGTATACACCGGATCCGGCCCATCGTCGAACGTAAGGGCGATTCCCGATCCTGTAGGACCGCGTTTCAGCACTCGATAGCCAAACAGCCGACTTACAATCCCTGGAAGGAAGGCATATACCGAGAAGAAGTAAAACAACCAGATCAGCAAATTGCTCACCGGACAGCTCCCTTCTTGGAATGCTTCATCTTTGACATTATAGCTCACTTCTCCGGGAAAAAAAAGAAATCGTCATGGATAACCCGTACCAGCTCGCCGAACACAGGTGCGGCTACCGGCGGCGAGTCAGGCGGCTGATTCATAGCCGTTACAACGATTACAAAGGTATGCTTGCCCGGTTGCTTGGTCGACACGTACCCAGCAAACCATTGATGGATCGCTTTCTCTCCATGATGCAGCGTCTCAGCCGTCCCACTTTTTCCTGCGGCAGGAAGCGGCAGCTCCCTCAGGATAGAGCCTGTCCCATGTGTTACCGTCGCTCTCATCATCTCACGAAGGGCGCGATAAGTGCGCCCCGACAGACGGACCGCTCGCGTCGACGGCTCCTTTGACGGGAACGACTCCTTCAGTCTGCCGTTCGCATAGCGAAGCTCCCGCACGGCTCGGGGAGCCGGAGGCAGCCGGCCAAGTGCGATCTCCGCAACCATGTAGCTGGCTTCCAGCGGACTGATTCGCACATCTCGCTGCCCGATCGCCGTCTGCAGGCGCACGCCGATATCTTCGTGACTCGCTTCCGAATTATACAAGACGCCCGGCTGCTCCCCGTCCAACTGCTGCAGCGGCAAGCCGTCGATTGCCCGACTCGTATGCCAACCGACGGTTCTCGTTAATCCGAGCGAATCGGCAGCTTGCTCTATCGCTCCATCCGGCAGTCGAAGCATCGCTTCGCCGAACGCGATATTGCAGGAGTGTGCGAACGCTTCACGAAGCGTAATACGGCCGTGTCCGCCATGCTTCCAGCAGCGAAAGCCGTATGCGCCCCATTCCCCCTTGCATTCGAACGAATCGTTTGGTTTGACAGCATCGGATTCTAACGCGGCGGCAGCTACTGCGACTTTAAAAATAGACCCCGGTTCAACCAGCTCAAGCGCCCGGTTCCGCCATGCGGGGTCGTTCGGATTGACTTGCTGCTGCGAGTAGCCGGGAACCGATGCCATCGCGACAATATCCCCCGTCTCGGCATGCAGGATCACGGCAGCACCCTCCGTTATCCCTGCATCCACTAGAGCCGCTTCCGCTTTACGCTGCAGCTTCAGGTCAATGCTCGTCACGACGTTCAGCGGATAGTAGGGACTATTCGGTCCAACGAATCGTGAACCGAGCCCGTACAGAGGGTAACCTCGTCCATCCACGTAGGAAACAGCCCGAACGGGTCCGATTCCAAGCAGCAATCGGTCAAGGCTGCGCTCCAATCCGGCTGCTCCAATCGGCGTATGCTTATCCAATACGCCGCGCCGGATCAGCTCCGAATATCGCGCCTTCACCTCGTCAGGCTGCTCCGCAACATACCCGATCAGATGACGCGCTGCACTGCCGGAGAAATACCGCTCTATGTTTTCAATCGATTGAATGCTTCCGCCAAGTAGGACCTCATCGACACGCTGCTCACCGGTCATTCTCGCTCCATTCCGATCGACAAAATGAGCCCGTCCAATATCGATTACAGTTGCACGCTCTGATTGATTCTCAGAAGCTTCCCCCAAACTAAGGGATGAAAGTAAAAAAGGCTTGCCCGCGGTTTGAAGCCATAATAGCTTCGCCGCGAGCAGGCCAAACAAGCATGTCATTCCGAGTAAGGCATAAAATAGTCTGCGTTGTTGTCGCATTGCCGCACCGCCTCCGGCTGCCGGGCTCATTGTCAGCACCTAGTATTGCCGGAAATTGGTGAGTCTATCCGATATATGGATCAATTACGATACTTTAAATTTGGAGAGCGATTCACGCAGCGACACCGATACTTCCTCCAGCTTCTCGGACAAACGGACAAGCCCTTCGCTGATGGTCAGCTGCTCTGTGCTGAGCGATGCGACCTCTTCCGACGTTGCGGAGGATTCCTCGGCAACAGCGCTGACATTGCTCATTGCATCGGTCAGCACCTTCTGGGACTTCTCCAGATCGGTAATCGAACCGGTAACGTCATCAAGCTGACCGACAAGTCCACTCATCCGATTCTCCACCTGATGGAAAATCTCATTCGCATCTTTCACGGACTGAATTTGCGCCTGGAACATCGGGTACGCAGTTGTCAGCACTTGAACAGTCTCGTCAATCTCGGACTGAATTTTTTCCGTAATTTGACCAACGACTTCAATGGATTGCTTCGATTGATCGGCAAGCTTGCGAATTTCGTCAGCGACGACCATAAAGCCTCGGCCAGCCGCTCCTGCACGCGCCGCTTCAATGGTGGCGTTCAAGGACAAAATATTCGTCTGCTTCGTCATATTGTTCAGTACGTCAAGAATTTTGCGGATCGACTGCGTGCTTTCCTTAAGCTTGTCTACCTTCTCAACCATCGAACGCGTCATCTCTTCCGTCTGGTTCGTCTTGACGGTGAGCTCTGACATATAGGACGTTCCTCGTGCGCTCGACTGCTGAACTTCATGCGAGGATTTGGCCATCTGTTCGTTGGCGTTCACGACGCGAACCATTCGGTCGGCGATCATGCTCGTCAAGTCCATACCGCGTTCCGCTTCTGTCGCCAGGCTCGTCGCACCGCCTGCAATTTCTTCCGTTGCTACCGCGATTTCGCGCGCTGAGGACGCCGTTTTCTTGGAGGCGTCGGACAGCTCGCCGGCCGTCATCAACACGCTCTGGGCGGTCTCGCTTGTACGGACAAGCAGCACCGTAATCTTGTCCATCATCTGGTTGAAGCTCTCACCGACAAGCCCGATTTCATCCTTGCGGTTGAAGGAGGTCCGGACCGTAAGATCGCCTTGTTCGCCTTGCTGCATCAAGCTCTTCAGCTGTACGAGCGGATGTCCGATATGACGGGCAACCATGATTCCGATGACCACAGCAAGAATCGAGGCAATCAATGCTATAATCAAGGTCAAGTTAAAGATGGAACGCGCTTCCTTCACAAGCTCATTGACCGGAATTTGGCCGACCAGCGTCCAGTTTGTAATCGGAGATACGGTGTAAACCCGAAGCGTTGAGCCGAGTACGGATTTCCCGGGCTCCGATTCTTTATCCGGCTTGAGCGCTAAATTAATGTCTTTCTCAATCTCGGCGTTGTCCTTGTGCAGAATGGTTTTGTTCTTGTCGCTCACCATGATGATCGAGCTGCCTTCGCCAAGATTGACGGATTCAAGCTCCTTGCGAAGCTTATCCAGCCGGATTTCCATCATGAGCACCAATTCTCGAGTACCGGAAACGGTATCTTTATACACGCGCGCGATCGCAAAGTTGGGACTGGAATGTGTGCCGACATATCCGTTTTTTCTCGTTTCCAGCCAAACTGCTTTGCCGTCCGCGCTCATAACCGTCTCAAACCAGGGCTGCTTCTGCAATCCAGCCGGGAAGGAGCCTACGGTCGAATAACCCGGAGTCCCTTCTTGAATCGGTATCAGGTGAATGGAGGCAATCGCATTATTGGAAAATACATATGCGGTCACCTTCTCCTCCAGCTTGCGAGTCGCCGTCAGCTTGTCGAAGGTGTTGATCGAATCATCACGCATCTGCTTGACCGCAGCTTTCACCTCAGGATCAAGGAAAAGCTGGAGCGACAACGATTCGAATTGGCCAAATATTAAATCCAGCTTTTCCGAGGATTGCGTAATCGTTTGCAGCGAGGCGTCGGCAACCTTGTCTTCGATTATGTTACGTGAACTATTGTAGGATAGTAGTCCCACCGTTAACACGCATACGAGAATACAAACAAAAAACAAGGCAAACAGCTGCGCGCCGACGGACTTGAGCGGATTAAAGCCCTTGACATCGCCGAGCTCGACAGTTCGGCCCTTCTCCATCGCTCCCTTGGCGAGCTTCATTGCCCCATTGCCCGTTTTCGACATAATCGATTTCCAATCCAGATTTCCCATGTTGAATTTCGGAAGCTTCGGTTTCTTCATACAGGTTCCCCCCGGTGCGTGTGATGACTCGATGTGCGGTATGTATTCATGCTAGCAGGACTTTCGTTCCATATTTTCGTAGTAAGTAGAAAAGTTCGACAGCAATCGTGGAAATCCTCTTTTTCACAAAAAAACCTTGGAAGCGATTACAGCTCGATGCAACACAAATAAAAACGCCGCCCAACCGGCGGCGGTAGTAAAAATTTCATGATCCGATTTTTTTGCGCATCATATCCATCGGCTTAACGGGCTGATCGACCTTCATCCGAATGAGCTGCTGCGGATGGCGCGCTACCTCGAGCGGACTGCCCTCGGCATCCGTCATGAACGACACCGTCTGGCGAAAGGTGGAAGCGCCGGGCGAGACAAATTCGACTTCCGTACCGAGGCGGAAGTGATTCCGCTGTTCCACCAGCGCAATCCCCGTCTCTTCGTCATACTCGCGAACAACGCCGGCGAAATCGTAAGGGGCCGCTTTGTCCTCCGGACCGTAAATATGGTCCTCATGGTCCGGCACATCCAGGAAAAATCCGGTGTTCAGCGGGCGGTTGGCAGCCTTGTAAATCTCCTGCAGCCACTCCTCCTTCAGCTCGTAGCCTTCTGGATCGGCCATGTAGGCGTCGATAGCCTGGCGGTATGCATTGACGACGGATGCGACATAGTGCAGACTTTTCATCCGGCCCTCGATCTTGAACGAATCGACACCTGCTTCAATCAAGCCGGGCAAGTGCTCGATCATGCATAAATCCTTGGCACCCATCGTGAATGCATCTTCACCTGTCTCCGACAGGCGCGTATCCTCCTGAAACAGATCGTATTTCCAGCGGCACGACTGCGAGCAGCCGCCGCGGTTGGAATCGCGGTCCGTAAAGTGATTGGACAGAACGCATCGCCCTGAATAGGACGAACACATCGCTCCATGGATAAACGCTTCAATCTCGATATCTACCTTATCCTTGATTTCAACAATGTCCTCCAGGCTCGTCTCCCTGGCCAATACGACACGCGGCAGGCCTTCCTCCTTCCAGAACTGGACGGTACGCCAGTTCATGGTCGACTGCTGCGTGCTTAGATGCACCTCGAGGCCCGGCACCTTCTCCATCGCGATTTGCACAATCGCAGGATCGGCTACGATAATGGCTGCGATGCCGACACGATGCAAGTTGCGCAAGTAGTCCTCGACCCCCGGCAAATCCTCGTTATGCGCATAAATATTGGCTGCGACAAACACCTTCGCGCCATACCTTGAGGCGAATTCTACGCCCTCTTGCATTTCCTCGAAGCTGAAATTATCCGCATTTGACCGCAGACCGTATTGCTGACCGCCTATATAGACGGCATCCGCCCCATAATGAACAGCAAACTTGAGCTTCTCCAGGTTGCCGGCCGGCGCCAGCAGCTCGGGCTTATCCAGCCGCATTCGGCGTCCCTGACCGCCGTTCCTTATTTCTTCCTTCAGCATATCCTGCTCCACCTCCTATACCTGTTCCTTTTAATACACTTGCTCTTTATAGAAAAATCCGAATGACAGCTCCCGCTCGGGATCCTGAAGCTCCCGGATCGGGTCCAGCCACGATTCTTCAAATTCATACCCCGCCGGATCCCGCAAGTAGGCATCTATCGCCTTGCGGTAGCAACGGACGGCTGTCGTCTGATAAGCGGTCGATTTCATAAACCCTTCCACCTTCAGCACATCGATTCCGCCATCCAGCAGCTCCTGCAGATTTTCCAGCATACAAATATCATCGGAGCTCATCACATGTGTACCGCTAGCATCCTCGTACACCGGATATTTCTCATCAGGTCGTTCGTGCTCTACCATAATCAAGCCGGACAGATCGGCATCCTCCGCCTGTCCCCCTGCAAGAGCTTTTTCCATCACATGATTCCGATAGCTGGTGACCAGATGGCGTTTGGAATGATAAATGTTCGTCATGCCATGCACCTGCACCTGCACGTCCAGCGACGTATTCTGCTTGAATGCGAGCACCTGCTCCAGATTCAGCTCGCGCGCCAGCAAGACGCGGCTTGCCCCCTTGGAGCCCCAATAATTCGCGCCGGCGAAATTCGTCGTCGTCATCTCGGCGCTCCAGTGCAGCTTGAGTCCCGGCGCAGAAGTTTTGGCCGCCAGCAGCACAGCCGGATCGCCGAAGACGATCGCTTCCGCCCCGGCGCGTTCTAAACTTGCCAGAAATACGTCGAGATCATCCAGCATTTCGTTGCTGACCACCGCATTAACCGATACAATCGGGGCAACCCCCCGTCTCCGTGCCTCCTGTATCGTTTCCAGCAGCTCGCCCAGCTCCATCGGTCCAGGCACCCGCAAGCCGTACCGCGCTTCGCCGATGCTGATTTCATCCGCACCCGCATCCATCACAGCCGCCGCTTCCGCCAGCGAGCCTGCGGTTGCAAGCAGCCTCGGCCGATATTGTTGCTTCATCGCTACCTCTCCTTTATCCGCCCTTTTGCCCCTTCGTGCTAATTTCGATATTCCGCAGATGCTGCTCGAACGTCTCTGCGAACAAATGCTCATTCGTGCCGTCCTTCTTCGTGACGTAGAACAAGTACTTGGTCTCCGCCGGATAAAGCGCCGCTTTCATGGCCGCCAAACTCGGCGAAGCGATCGGACCGGGCGGAATACCGGCATTCAGGTAGGTGTTATACGGGCTTTCAATCTGCAAATCTTTATTATACAGCAGCTCCTTCGGCTTATCGAATAAATATTGAATCGTCGCATCGATCTGAAGGGGCATTTTCATGCGAAGCCGGTTATACATGACACCTGATACGAGCGCCCGTTCGGAAGCGACGGCAACCTCCCGTTCAATCAAGGAGGCCAGCGTCAAAAACTGGTGGAACGTAATGTTCAGCGCCTCCAGCCGCATACGCCAGCCCTCCGGCAGCTGCGTGAGCTTTCGGTCAAGCTCGACCGCCATCGCGTCCAGCACCTCTTGCTCGGTTGTGCCCTTCTTGAACTCGTAGGTTTCCGGAAACAGGTAGCCCTCGAGCGGAATCCGCAGCTTCGTATCGGCCGGAATCGCCGCAGCGGACGCTGATTTGACGGCTGGCGGATGGGAATGAGCAAGCTTCAACAGCTGATCCCGGTTGTATCCATGCTCTTCGAGCAGCTCGATGATTTGCATCACGGTGTAGCCTTCCGGAACCGTGAGACGAACCGTCTCCTCCTGTACGACCTCTCCCCGATTTAGTTTATCCACAATTTGCGCGAACGTAATGCCGGGGCGAATTTCATACGCTCCAGCCTGAAACCGTGAACCTTCCCCATGCCATTTCAAGTATAAAAGAAATAAGTCCGAGCTGCGAATAAGCCCTTGCCGCTCCAATTGGTCGGCAATGTCACGAGTACCGCTGCCGGGCTCCACCTTGACGGAGACCGGTTTGCCTGTCTCTTCAACGGGAAGTGACTGACTGTAGCCGAACCATGCAGTCGCAAGTACGGCACAAACCCCTATGATCGTAACAGCCGCTAGCGCTCTGATGATTCGCCGCAAGCGCCCCCCCGCATGCTTCACTTGCTCTTGGTGTTGCTGTTGCTGAACATCTTCATCCACGACCTGTGTATCCCCTTCGCTGCCAAATCTGTAACGAATGCGCCGTTGCCCGCGAGTACGCACAAAGAGGGCAGCTCCCGCCGCCCTCCTGCTCCACCTGCGTCTTCACGCTGCTACTGATCCATGCCTTGCGGCAACGTCATCTCGTCATAAATTTCCGATACCGCTTCCCATTCCTCGTCGTCTTCAATGTTTTCCAGCTCCAGAGATCCATCCTCGGCGCGGGTGATGCGAAAAATCGCAACCTCCCCCTCCTTGGCCATCTCCTTCGACTGAAGCACGGCGTACGGCAGCTCGCCATATTGAAACTCGGTCAAGATGCGGTATACTGTCGATTCATCCTGCTCGTCAAACAGAATGATTTCCGCACCGAAGCTCTCGCGCAGCTCGCGAATTTCTTTCACATTCGCCAGTATGGTCACTGCCTGCATCCTTTCGTAACTTAGGCCTGCTCTTCCTCTTCAGCCATAAGCGTATTGAACGTCTCTTCCACCATATTCCACTCTTCTTCGTCTTCGATCGTATACAGCTTCAGATCGTCGCCTTCCTCTTCGTAACGGAACGCATAAACCTCATCGGAGTCCTCTTCCGCATCGACGGGCATGACCATCATATACTTGGCGTCCGAGTCATCGACTTCGAACTTCATGATGACCTCGAATTCTTCCTCGTTACCCTCGTCGTCCGGAATATAGATGATTTCCGGCTCGTATCCGTCATCGTGCTGCTGTTCGTTGTCCGCCATGAGACGTCACCCCTTATTGGTTTTGAGATCCATATATCCTTGTAAAATAATCGCCGCCGCCATCTTGTCGATAACCGCCTTGCGTTTCTTGCGGCTGACGTCGGCTTCGAGCAGAGTGCGCTGCGCGGCTGCTGTCGACAGCCGTTCGTCCCACATCGCCACCGGAAGTCCGAGTGACTCCTCAAGCTGTTTGGCGAAATCGAGCGTAAGCTCGCCGCGCGGACCGATCGTACCGTTCATGTTCTTGGGAAAACCGAGCACAATCTCCTGTACGCCGTACTCCGCAATGAGCTGAGAGAGTCTTCGCATATCGGACTCAATCCCTCTTCTCGCGATCGTCTCAACGCCTTGAGCGGTCCAGCCGAGCTCATCGCTCACCGCAACACCGATCGTCTTGTCGCCGAGATCGAGGCCCATTCTTCTCATGAGCGGTGCCCATTAATATAATATTTCACCAATTCCTCAATCAATTCATCCCGCTCCCGCTTGCGAATGAGGCTCCTGGCATTGTTATGCCGCGGAATGTAGGCCGGATCGCCCGACAGCAGGTATCCGACCACCTGATTGATCGGATTGTAGCCTTTCTCTTGAAGCGCATCAAATACGGCCAAGATGACTTCTTTGGACGATGTCTCCAGATCTTCTGCACGCACATCAAACTTCATCGTCTTGTCCATGGAACTCATATCGACACCTCCATTACCTTACCGTTACATATATTCGTCAAGCGCTCCTCCAAATCCTTTTTCTCAGGGAAATGAAGGAAAATAATGCGCCATTACGCCTTCAAAGCAGCCACGATTCCCTCTACCGCAGAGATCGCTTCCTTCAGCTTGGACGGGTCCTTGCCCCCGGCCTGCGCCATATCTGGTCTGCCGCCGCCGCTGCCGCCGACAATTGCCGCCACTTCCTTGATCAGCTTGCCAGCATGATGGCCCTGACCGATCAAATCCGGCGTTACGGCTGCAACCAGATTCACCTTGCCCTCCGATGCCGAACCGAGCACGATAACCGCCGAGCCGAGCTTCACCTTCATCTCATCCACGATCGTGCGCAATCCGTCCATATCGGCCTGCACTTCCGCCGCGAGCAGCCTGATTCCGGCAATTTCCTGCACCTGGTCCGTAAGTGAGCCGGCCTCGATCGCACTCAGCTTGCCCTTGAGCGACTCGTTCTCACGCGTAAGCTCCTTCAGCTGCGTCTGCAGCCCTTCCACGCGCTTCGGCACATCCGGTACGTTCGACTTCAGCAGTGCCGCCGCGTCCTTCAGCAGCTGCACCTGCGACTCCAGATACGCAAAAGCATGACGACCCGTTACCGCCTCAATCCGTCTGACGCCCGAGCCGATGCCGCCTTCCGAAACGAGCTTAAACAGTCCGATTTGGGACGTATTCTGCACATGGCAGCCGCCGCACAGCTCGATGCTGTAGTCGCCGACCTGCACGACGCGGACCACGTCGCCGTATTTCTCGCCGAACAGCGCCATAGCGCCCATCGCCTTCGCTTCGGCGATCGGCTTCAGCTGGATGTTCAACGAGGTGCCCTTCCAGATTTGTTCGTTCACACGGCGCTCGATATCTGCAAGCTCGCCTTCCGTCACGGAGCCGAAATGCGAGAAATCGAAGCGCAGCCGCTCCGGCTGCACAAGCGAGCCGGCCTGATTGACATGCTCGCCAAGCACTTCCTTCAACGCTTTATGAAGAAGATGAGTTGCGGTATGGTTCTTGACGATATCGCCGCGAACCGCGTCCGTTACCGCCGCTTTCACCTCGGAGCCCTTGCGCAGCGTTCCGCGCTCGATCCGCACCTGCAGAACGTTCTGTCCGTGAGGCGCCTTGAAGACGTCCTCCACGATCGCGAGCGCATCGCCGCCGCTCAGCTCGCCGCGGTCGCTTACCTGTCCGCCGCTTTCCGCATAGAACGGAGTGCGATCCAGGATGACCTGTACTTCCGAGCCGGGACCCGCAAGATCAACCTCAGAATCGCCCAGAATGATGGCAGCGATTTTAGCAGTCGTTACCAACTCATTATAACCAACAAACTCGCTTTTAACCGTCAGATCAGCCAGCGGACCGCCCTGCACCTTCATGCTTTCGGATTCCTGGCGAGCTGCACGTGCACGTTCCCGCTGCTCCTCCATCGCCGCGTCAAAGCCCTCGCGGTCGATGCTCATGCCGTTCTCCGCCGCAAAGTCCTCAGTCAGATCGAGCGGGAAGCCGAACGTATCGTACAGGCGGAACGATTCCGCGCCGGTAATCGTTGTCCGTCCTTCGCGTTTCGCCGCTGCGATCATGCCGGAGAGAATGCCGAGCCCCTCGGTCAGCGTCTCATGGAAACGCTCTTCTTCGGTGCGAATGACCTTCTCGATAAACTCACGCTTCTCCACAACCTCCGGATAATGCTCGCCCATTACGGCTCCGACGACGGTGGTCAGTTGATACAGGAACGGCCGGTCAATGCCCAGCACCTTGCCGTAGCGGACAGCGCGGCGCAGCAGGCGCCGAATGACGTAGCCGCGGCCTTCATTGGAAGGCAGCACCCCGTCGCCGACGGAGAACGCCACAGTCCGAATATGGTCGGCGATGACCTTCAGCGCCACATCATGCTCCGTATTCGTATGATACGTTACGCCAGCAATCCGGCACGTCTCCTGAATGATCGGCTGGAACAAATCGGTGTCGAAGTTCGAATCCACATCCTGCAGCACGGAAGCGAAGCGTTCAAGTCCGGCACCGGTATCGATGTTCTTGTTCGGCAGCGGCGTATAGGTGCCGTCCTTGTTATGGTTAAATTGCGAGAATACGAGGTTCCAGATTTCGAGGAAACGCTCGTTCTCGCCGCCCGGCCGGCACTCAGGATCGGACAAATCGCCATATTTCGGACCGCGGTCGTAGAAAATTTCCGTACACGGACCACACGGACCTTCCCCGATATCCCAGAAGTTGTCCGTCAGCTTGTAAATCCGCTCGGCGGGAATTCCGATCTTCTCGTTCCAGAAAGCGAACGCTTCCTCATCCTCCGGATGAATCGTGACGCTGAGCCGCTCCGGATCAAAGCCGATCCACTGCTTATCGGTCAGGAATTCCCACGCCCACGTGATCGCTTCTTCCTTGAAGTAGTCGCCGATCGAGAAATTGCCGAGCATCTCAAAGAACGTATGATGGCGGCGAGTTTTGCCGACATTCTCGATATCGTTCGTACGGATGCACTTCTGCGAGTTGGCAATCCGCGGATTGTTCGGCTTGACGCGTCCGTCGAAATACGCCTTCAGCGGCGCCATCCCCGCGTTAATCCAGAGCAGAGACGGATCGTTATGCGGCACAAGCGAGGCGCTCGGTTCGATGTGATGCGACTTGGATGCAAAGAAGGCAAGCCATTTGCTGCGAATTTCACTAGCTTTCATGTGGGGGAATCCTCCATTATTAACCGATATCTTTAAGTAATCTGTAACCGGGAGCAAAAAACGTCCGACAAACACCCTCAACCTTACCTGGATCAATATTGATTAACATTGATGGTCCGTCGTATCTTTTGCTGTACGTAATCCGCACTTCCGAGATTTTACTTATTCTTTCCAAAGCCAGTTCAATTTGCGAACTCAGTTTGTAACTACAACATCTTAGATCAAGAAGGTATGGTTGTCCAATATTTTCAATATCTTCGAATTGTCCACCTTTACCCTCAATGATTTTTTTAAGTTCTTCTTTGATTAAATGAGCAGGTTGTTTTCCATAACACCTGACGAAGCTGTTCGCCCAATCGGCAATAAACCAAGACTCCACTTCAGGAGATGCTAAAATAACAATTAACGGAATATCCCTTCCAATTCCTTCTCTTATTTTTTTATGAAAATCCAGCTTCCAAACATCAAATTCCTCTTTCGTTGAAAATCTACAATCTGAATCATCAATAAGCAGTAATATATCATCGGACTTATATTCTTTATTATATAAGGGGTTGGCTACATGAGAAAGCATTTGGGAAGCAAGAACACTTCCTGTCGCTCCTTCCAAGTTTGTATCAGGTGTGGAATATGGTCTGTTCAACTTAGGCGCAGGCTTTTTTACAGGTGGGAACGCACACACCCATTCCAAATTCGGATTTATTTTTTGCAGGAAAACCTTAAGCCCACCTGTTTCAGTATATCCTGCTGATGTAAAATATCGAACTTTTCGTTTCACCATGGCCAGCCTCCTAGTGAAGGATCACCGACTCTGTATATATCGCCAAGTTCCCAGCCTCCATCAACAAGATGTTTCACCTGCTCAGGTGGTATTTGTTTTATCATGCTTTCATCCTGCAAGTTAAAAATAAACAAGTTAGCATCTCCATGCATGAACATCTCTGTCAATCCATCAAGAAAATCAGGAGAATGTGTAGTTATTATTATTTGGTCACAAGAATCCGCTCTTGCGATCCACCTCGCCATCACTCTGAGCCAAGCTGGGTGCAGATTTAACTCAGGCTCATCCATGCTTAGTAATGACATCCTGAACGGAATTGTAACCAAAAGAGCTATCAACATGATTTTAATTGTGCCGTCAGACATTTCAGAAAGACCATATTCTGTTCCGCCAATCGTTAATACTAATCTCTTTTGCTTTTCATCATCTATCTTTTCAAGGGTTATATTTTGTAAATCATGAATAACCTCTCTTACCTTTCGAGTATAGTCCTCCAAAAAATCAGGATGTATTTTTACTATGGAATGAAGCAAATCTACAAAGTTGCTCCCATCCTGCATTAACTCTTTCAAATACAATTTATTTGTAAGTCCCTTTCGAATTCTTCCAAGATCAAATGTAGTACTTGAGTATGCCTTAAACCCTTCAAAAAAATGCTTAACAGGGGTGACTGCCTTGATAAAATTGGGATATGAATTCACACGAAATTGCTCGGATGCTAGCAATTGCTGCAATTGATTCAATACCGTTTCGTAAGGACTCACATCTAATTTTAACTGACTTGCTTTAGACTTAACTTTAGCATTTTTACTTGACATAAGCTCTCTAACAGAAAACCAACCCTCACCGCTTTTTTTATCATGACAGGTAAAAAAACGGAAAGGTTGTTTTTCATCTTTAAAAGGCTTTACGTTGCATAGCTGTTCAAATGAAATTCGATATTGCTCAGGCATATCATCGCTTTCATCAGGTATCTGGAATTTTAAATCATAAGACAAATCAGGATTGTGTTTACTTTTACTAGCCAGTTTCCAATTTAATTCAATGACGTTCGGTTTGGACTGTCTTCGATCAAGAAGTTCTGACCAACCTCTTTCATTTAGCTGATTCCAAAAAGATGTAGGGTACAGGCTATTATTCGAACTTGAAATCAAACTTGCGAAGAAGCTGATTGCATCAACAAAATTACTTTTGCCTGAATTATTAGGTCCGATGAAAATGTTTATTTTATTTAGCATTAACGAATCTATATTGAGGTTTCGAAAATGCTTTGCAGTAAAAGACGTAATCATCGCCTTCCTCCTCCTAGACAAAAAACGCCCCTGACATCGTGTTCAGGGACGAAGCTTCTTTCTTCGCGGTACCACCCTGGTTACCTTGCAATCGACAACATTTTGTCCAGAAAATTATACGATTCGACTTGCGCAAAGTCAAGATTTGGCGCTTGCTAAATCGGTTTTTTACGCCAGTAATAAATATGAATGTGATGGACGATCACCTTGATGACCGCAAACAGCGGCACCGCCAGAATGAGTCCGACGATTCCGCCAAGCTCTCCCCCGACCATCAACGCAAAAATAATAAGCAGCGGATGAAGATGCAGCGTTCTCCCCACGACCTGCGGCGACACCACATTCCCCTCCAGCACCTGGCATACCGTATTGACCGCGATGACGAGCAGCACCATTTTCCACGAGATCGAAGCCGCCAGAATGATCCCCGGAGCAGCGCCAAAGAACGGTCCCAGGTACGGAATGATGTTAAAAACGGCTACGATGCTTGCAAGAAGCAGCGGGTACGGCATGCCGATCAGCCAATAGCCGATGAAGGCGAACATGCCGATGATGGCGCACACGAGAAATTGACCGCGAATATAGTTGCCGAGCGCCTTGTCGATATCGTTCACGAGGCGGATCGTATGCTTGCGATGCTTCAGGGGAACGAAGGTAAGCACCGTTTTTTCGATAAGCTGATAGTCCTTGAGCATATAGAACGCGAGAAACGGGATGATGAACGCAACCAGCAGGATGCTGAGTGTCGTTCCGATTCCTTCCACCACTCCGGTGATCGATTCGGTAACCGCGTTCTCCACTCTGGCGAGCGCCCGCTCCATCCCGGTCCGAACGCCCTCGGGCAGCCACGTATTGTCGTTCACCTCGTTCACAATCATCTGCGCGCGCATCGTGAGATCGGGC
>JBEPYM010000037.1:0-25613 GCA_041641375.1 Paenibacillus sp. | reverse complement strand
TTTTTTCTATATACACAGGATTTCGATACATATCGTATCTTTCCTGCTATAAATATAAAAAAAATAAAGAGGTCCCCAATGGGGACCTAAGTAGTAACGTTTTTTCGTACAATTGCGGCACATAAAGCGGTCATCTCCACGATTTTGTACGTTTTTTCGTACAAACGCGACGCATCTAGCGGTCATCTCCACAATTTTGTACGTTTTTTCGTACAAATGTGGCGCATCTAGCGGTCATCTCCACGATTTTGTACGTTTTTTCGTACAAATGCGGCGCATCTAGCGATCACCCCCTATCCATAGATTTGTCCACAATTTATTCACAGTTCTCGAAAAACATAATTTCCTATACAGCAAAAAGCTCCTCCCATTCAGCCTTGTCGGCTGCGTGGGGGGAGCTTTTTCTGTGAGCGAAAAATCAGGCAAATTCCTGATAGATGCGGCTTCCTCTCCCCCACGGTTCAGCCGGCTCGACGACCAGCTTGCGGGGCAGCCTGGCGCGCAGCTCCGGCACGTGAGAGATGACGCCTACGGTCAGCTTGTCGACGTGCAGCTTTTCGAGTGCGGTGACAACCGTGTCGAGCAGCTCCGGGTCGAGTGTGCCGAAGCCCTCATCCAGGAAGAAAAATTCGAGCGGGTATTTGCCGCTCAGCTGGATTTGTGCAGATAACGCGAGCGCCAGGGACAGCGACGTGAGGAACGTCTCTCCTCCCGAGAGTGTCGATACCGGTCGCCGTATGCCGCCGTTCGCATCGTCACGGATCACGAAGCCGCCGCCGGAATCAAGCTCGAGACGATAACGGCCGCGGGTGAGACCGGCAAGCTTGTCGGACGCGATCCGGGATACTGCGAGCAGCTGCTCCTCGGCCATATGCTCGACAAAAGCATTGCCTCTCAAGACGGACTGAAGCCGCTGAAGCCTCCCCAGCAGGGCGGACAGCTCTAGTCGTTGCTGCTCCAGCTCATTCCACCTTACATGCTTGACCGAGAGCTCTTCGTAGTCTCTCGCGGCCTTGGCCGCCTGGGAAATCGCCGCTTCGAGCGCTTCCTTCGCCTGCCTCGCAGCCTCCTCCGCAGCAGCATGCTCCTCGTCTGCGGCTTTGGCGCCTTGCAGCAGCGAGGCGACCCTCTCATGCTGCACCGACAGCTTCTGCCTCTCTTCCGCATATTGCTGAAGCTCTGACTGAAGCCGCTCCCTGTCTTCAGCGGACAATCTCGTCTCCCTCAGCCATGCTTCATCGGCAGGGAAGCCGGTCGCTTGCAGCGCCGATTCCCACGCTTTGCGAGCTTTGTCTAGCCGTTCAGCCGCATGCGCCGACTTCTGCTCAGCCGCCGATAAGGCGGCGGCGGCCCGCTCGCCGCGAGCTCTCGTTTCGTCCCGCTTGCGTTCAGCCTCTTCGACGGCGAGCTTGAGCGAACGCAGCGCCTGCTCCGCCTCGCGAATCAGCGCTCCCGCGTCCCCGTCGCCGATGCGGTCACGCAGGCGGGCGGTTTTCTCCGCAAGCAGTGCGGTGAGCCCGCCGAGCTCGGTTGAGGTTTGGGCCAGCTTCTTGTCCAGCTCGGTCCGCTGGAGGGTCAGCCGCTCCATCTGAGCGCCGCGTTCAGCAAGGAAAGCCTCGCTCTTGGCAAGCCGCTCCTGCACATCGGCAAGCTCCTCGTCCCGCTTATGTAGCTCCTGCTGCTTCGCCTGGGCTTGTCCCGCCTGCATGTCCGAAAACTCCGCAAGGAACGTGCGCTCCGCCTGCTGAAGCTGGTCGGCAGCGGCTGCAGCTTGTGCGACGGCCCGCTCCAGCTGCGCAGCTGCGGCGGCGCGATCCGCCGCCAAACCTGCGAGCTTTCGGCGGCTGTCCGCCGCCCGGCTCAGCTCAGAGCGCAGCTGAGCTGCCAGATGCTCAGCCGAGGCCAGCATCGGAGCAGCCGCCGCTTGGACGGCGCGAAGACGCTCGAGCAAATCCAGTGCACGTGCCAGGCGAGTCTCGCGGGCAGCTGCAGCCTCGTGGACGTACTCCCGTGCGAGCCTGTCTTCGCCGGAAGGCTGCAGCTCCAGCCGCTCGGTTTCGTCTTCGACCTGTCGAATCACAGCGAGAAGCTGCAGCTGACGTTCCTCCAGCATGCGGGCAAGAGATGCAGCTTCCGGCAGCAGCGTATCAGCGGTCGCCATATCCTCCTCATGCACGGCGCTGACGGCTGCCGGATGCTCGGCAGAGCCGCAAACCGGACAGGGCTCGCCCGGCTTCAGCAAACCAGCAAGACGCTGCGCCGGCACCGCAGCCTCGATGGCGCGAACGCCGTTCAGCAACAGCTGAAGCTCGCCGGCCCCTCTCTGCGCCTCCCGGCATTCGGCTTGAAGGCGCTCCATCCCAAGCCTCCCGCCGGCGATGGCTTCCCGCTCCAACTGCTCAGCTGCGGCCGCCGCGGCCTTGCAACGAGCCAACTCCTCAGCCGCCCGCCCGGCTTGCTCCGAGAACGCTTGCACCCGCTGCTCCTGCTGTACAGCCGAGGAAACGCGTTGCCGCTCGGCAGGCGTGACGGCATGAACGGCGGCCAACTGCTTCAGCTCCTCCTGTCGTCGCTGCGCCTTCGCCGTCAGCTCCCGTTCCCGTTCGAGCGATTCCGCCGCCGTCTTAAGCTCCGTTTCTTCGGAAGCTTGCCGCGTCTTCAGCGCATGCACTTCGGCGGTTAAGCGAGCCGCTTCCTCCTGCAGTGCCTGTGCTTCCCGAAGTCGGGAGAGCCGCTCCAGCGCCGGTTCTTCCTGCGATGCGAGGGATTGCTTCGCAGCAAGCAGACATTCGTCGGCAAGCGCTCCAGCTTGCTTCGCCTCCGCAAACTCCCGCCGGGCTGCCGCAAGCTGCGCTTCGGACTGCTCGCGAAACGAAGCCGCTTCGTTCTTCTCCTCGAGTAGCGGGTACAACCGCTCCGTCAGCTCCGCAGCCGCCAATTTTCGCTCCAGCTGGTCCATCTCCGTCTGACGGATCTCGAGCTGTGTCCGCTGCTCGCTCAACCGTTCCAGCTCAACCGTCAGCTCACGACGCCGCTTGACGTCCTGCCGCCGCTGCTCGGCTTGCTCGCTCTGCACGCGCAGCAGCTTCTCCTGTTGTTTCGCCTGTACATTCGCCTCCTCGGCGAGCTTCAACGCACCTTCGGAAGCATCACCTAACCCGGTCTGCTCCGCCTCCGCACTGCGAACCAGCCCTTCCGTATCCTTGACCCGCTTCGAAATGCTCACATTCAAGCGGTCGCCGTACCGCTCCAGGTGAAACAGCCGCTGCAGCATCGAGCGCCTGTCCCTGCCGGCAAGCGATAGAAATTCGGCGAATTTGCCTTGCGGCAGCACGACCGCTCGGGTAAAGTCGGCCATTTCCAGGCCGAGCAGCGCTTCCACCGCTCTCGTCACCTCGCCCGCCTTGTCCGCCAGTACGACATCAGGCACGCCGACCCGGATCAGGCGACTGACTCGCTGCTCCACCGCAACCTCGCTCTTGCGCTTGTAGACACGCTCCACCCGGTAGCGCTCCTTGTTTGCGCCGTCCGACAGCTCGAACTCGAAGGCGACGGAAAGCTGCTGCTCCGCCTGGTTCATAATGCCCTGCGTCCCGTTCGGAGCCCGCTCCACCGAACCGTACAGCGCAAGCGTCATCGCATCGAGAATCGACGACTTGCCGCTGCCTGTCGGTCCGAAGATGCCGAACACGCCCGCTTCGGTCATCGGGCCGAAATCAATCGTCTGGGCTTCGCGATAGCTTTGCAGCCCTGCAATCGTCAGCGCGATCGGCTTCATCCCGCTTCCTCCTCCCGTTCATCGCTCTCGCGCAGCAGCTCCAGAAACAGCCGCACAAGCTCGGGCTCCGCTTCCGCTCCGCCCGTTTGCTTCGTATAGAAGCGCCGGAACAGCTCGTCCGGCGGCAGCTCCTCGCGTCTATAGGCAGGATCGTCCTGCCCGGACAAATCCGCATACACCGGCTTGATCACCGTCACACCGTCGTGCAGCTTGCGAATTCGATGCACGTGCTCCATCGACAGCGCTTCCGTCATACGGAGCTCGAGCTCGATCCAGGCGCGGGCGTCTCTGCCTTCGTCCAGCCAGGCGTACACCTCGGCCAGCCCATTCGCCCGCCACCTGACCAGCGGCCGTCCGCTTGATAACGGCAGCTCCGTCACAACCGGGGCGGCGCCGGGCCTGATCTCCGCAATCGTGACGGATTTCGCCTGACCCGCTTCGGAGAAGCTGAAGGCCAGCGGCGAACCGCTGTAGCGAACCAGAGCCGGACCTGCAAGCGATTGGGCGCGGTGCAGATGCCCTAGCGCTACGTATTGCGGCAGCAGGCCGTCGGCAAACGGGGCGATATGTCCACACAACGCAGCTGTATCGACCGTATACGCGCCGCCCACCTCAATCGGCCGCTCCGAATCACAGCCCTGACCGCCGATAGCGAACAGATGGCTCATTACGATATTGACCGTATCCGGACGGAATGCGGCCGCCTGCTGGCGCACCAACGCGCCGACGCGGTCCGAATAAGCGGAGCGAAGCAGCGCTTCATCCGCCTCCAGCGACAGCAGCTCGTTCAGGCGAGCCTCGGACGGGTAAGGCAAGGCACATATGATAGCCCGCTCCCCGGTCCGCAGCGATTCAATCGTGACAGGACGCTGAATCGGCAACCCGAGCAGAGCGATCCCTTGTCGTGCCGCAAGCGGCGCCGACGCGCCGAGACGATCGGGGTGATCGTGATTGCCGGCAATTGCGACGATCGGCACGCGGCCCCGGTCGGACAGCCGCGACAGCGTATCGTAGAATAGCTCCTCCGCTGAAGCCGGGGGATTGACCGTGTCGTATACGTCACCCGCCATGAGCACGGCGTCAATCTGTTCGTCGCGGACGATGCGTTCCAGCTCATCGACGAATGCCTCGTGCTCCGCCATGCGGCTCCGTCCCTCCAATTGCTTGCCGAAATGCCAATCGGCCGTATGTAAGATCCGAATAAGGCTCACTCCCTCCCATATGAATACGGTAACGCAAGTCAAGCAACGATCACAGCTCAGAGCTCATAGCTCGCGGCTCGCAGCACCCAAGCAACCGGCTTCCATCATAGCTGCAGCAGGCGGCTGCCTTCGAAGAAATACAGGTACAATTCATCGACCGGCCGTTTCACCGCCGTTTCGACGGCCCGGCAGTATACGCCGAGCTGCAGCCGGTACCGATCCGCGAGCGTCTCATCCACCAGTCCTGCGGCGGCATCGGTTTTGAAATCGAGAAGCACTAGCCCCTGCTCGTCCCGGAATAAACAGTCAATGACGCCCTGAACAAGCACGAGCTCATCTCCCCTGAGCGCCGCCGCCTCTTCCGGATACGCCTCCTCCGCTCTGATGGCGAGCGAGAACGGCACCTCCCGCTGGACGGCAGCGGCAGCACGCTGCATACGCTGCCCGATCGGCGTCCGGAAGAACAGCGCGATCGGCTCCGCATCAACAACGGCTGCCTGCTCCATGGTGAGCAATCGCCGTACAGCAAGCGATTGTATCGCCGCCTTCACCGTCTCCGGCTCCGATAAAGCCTCGCGCAGAGGCATATTTTGCATGGCCGTATGATAGGCGACTCCACGCTCCGACGCCGTCAGCTTACGCGCAGTCATAAATCTTGGCCGCCGGAACAATCCCTGCGCTCCCGAAGGCACAGATGTCTCAGCCTGAGCGAAGCCCTCCTTATCCGACATCCGCTTCATCTCCGAGATCGTCGTCTTGGAATAGAGCCTTGTCGCTGCCAGATGCGGATACGTCCAATCGAGACGCAGCAGCGTTTCCTGCTCGGCCGACGATACCGGGCCCGGCAGCGGCGCCGCCCGCTCGAGCGCCGCGAGCACCGCTTGGTCCGCAGCCTCGGCCGCAGCCGCAGCCTGCGCCGGGAGCAGCTCCTTCGAGGGCGTATAGATGCTCCAGCAGGAGGAGCTATGCTCGAGCAGACGATGGCCTTCGGCGGCGAGTCCCGCCAGCTTGCGAAGCGCCCCCCCGTGCGGATGACGCATAAGCGCCGCTCCGATCCAATCGGCGTTACACTTGCCGCTCAGCACCTGGTCCGCCGCAAGCGGAATACCTTCGCTGTCCAGCGCAGCCGCCCATTTCGAGGCGCTGCGCTCCAGTCCGGAAAGCGACGCGCACAAGATCAGCTTCTCCTTGGCTCTTGTGAGCGCCACGTACAGGACGCGAAGCTCCTCCGCCAGCATCTCGCGCCGAAGCCTGCGCCGAATCGCCAGCGAGGGGAAGGACGGATAAGCGGCCCGCGATTCCGGGTCAAAGTAACGAGGGCCAAGCCCGAGCTCCTTATGCAGCAGGAAGGATGCATTCAGATCGGTTTCGTTAAATTTTTTGCCTAGTCCGGCAACGAATACAACCGGAAATTCGAGTCCCTTGCTCTTGTGTATCGTCATGAGACGCACGACATTTTCCTGTTCACCGAGCGCCCTCGCCGCCCCCAAATCCGCACCGCTGTCCCGCATTCGCTCGATAAACCGGAGAAAACGGAACAGCCCGCGCAGCGATGTTGACTCATATTGCCTTGCCCGGTCGTACAACGCGCGCAAATTCGCTTGACGCTGGACGCCGCCAGGCAGTCCACCTACAAAATCATAGTACCCGGTTTCCTTGTACAGCCTCCAGATTAACTCGGCAAGGGCGCCTTGCCGAGAGTCCGACCTCCAGGAGTGAAGCCTTTCGAGAAATTTTCGCAGCTTTTCCGCCAGCTCGCCTTCTCCACCGCTCGCCGCTTCAACGACGGCGTCATAATAAGCCCCTGTGCGTCTCGCCCCTCGAATGCGAGCAAGCTCGTCCGCGCGCAGTCCGACAATCGGAGACCGCAATACGGCAGCGAGCGGAATGTCGTCAAGCGGATTGTCGATCGTTCGCAGCAGCGACATGACGACCTCCACCTCGGTTGCATGAAAATAGCCGCTGCTCAGCTCCGCATACGCAGGAATTCCCGCTAACCGCAGCTCCTCCAAAAATACGGGCGCCCATTGCTCGGTCGCACGCATCAGAATGACGATATCGCGGTATTCGATCGTGCGAAGCCCCTTTTTGCGGTCGTACACCTTCATCGGTGTGCCGCCTTCCGCCCCTGTCAGTCCGGCGATTCGCTGCGCGACCAGCCTCGCCTCCAGCTGCGCCGCAGCCGTGTCGCGGAGCTCCTCGGCCCAGCCGCCGTCCTCAGCCTCATCGTCATGTTCCGGTGTCTCCGCATCCGTGCTGGATTCGCTTGCAGCCGGCTCCTCGAACGAGCGGTCGATGAGCAGCAGCTCCGACTCCAGACTACGCTCACTGAACCTCTCATCCGGATACGAAGCGCCGCACACCAGCTCCGCCCGTTCGTCATAATCGAGCTCGGCAGCCCGCTCGAACATAAGCTGGCGGAACAAGTCATTGACAGCGTCCACGACGCCGCTGCGGCTGCGGAAATTGCGCGCCAGATCAATGCGTATGCCGCCGCCATGGCTCGAATCGCCGCCGAATTGACGGTATTTGGCGAGAAACAGCTCCGGTTCGGCCAACCGGAACTTATAGATGCTTTGCTTCACGTCGCCGACCATAAATCGATTGCCCGGGGACTTCCTCGACAGCAGCTCCACAATCGTCTCCTGAACGCGGTTCGTATCCTGATATTCGTCGAGCATCACCTCGTCGAACTGCTCCCGGTACGCCAAGGCTGCCGCAGACGGAGCCGGCTCCTGCCCATAACCCGCAGCCGAATCCCGCAAAATAGCGAGGCAAAAATGCTCCAGATCGGAGAAATCGGCAAGCCCCTTGTCCGCTTTCGCCAAGCGGTACGCCTCGCCGAACTCGAGAACGAGCCGAACGAGCTCCCGCATAACCGGCGCCAGCCTGCGCACATCCTCCGCATAGGCTTCCGGCGGCTGGGCAAACAGCTGCTCACGCAGCGCCGACCAGCGATCCTTCGCCAGCTGGCGCAGCGCCTTCACCTGCTCCTGCAGGCCGGGATCCAGCGCTTCGGACGACTTCACCCGCTTTAGCGTTCCGAACCCCGATAATCCAAACGCTTCATAAAGCGCCTGCAGCGAGTCCGAAGCGGCAGCCGATACAAGCTGTCCGACCGTTTCGAGGTCGGCAGCAAGCGTCTCGGCATAGGGCTCCGGTCCACCCGGAGCCATACATAACGCATAAGCTCGTCCCAGCGCCTGCACAACGCCTTCAAGCTCGCTACGTACATCCTGAAGCACGCTCGCTTCCCAAATCGGATGCAAACCGGATTCGAACCTTCCGGCCGCCTCCTCCAGCCACATATCGGGCCACGGATGGCTGCGTGAAAATTCATACAGCCGTTCAATCAGCGCCTGCAGGGCGGCGTCCCCGCGCTCTCCGCCCAAGGAATCAGCCAGCGCGAAGAAGGCGTCCCCTGCGGCGCTTTCGCCGTAACGACGCTCCAGCAGCGCGTCAAGGACATCCTGACGCAGCAGCGCCGCTTCCGTATCGCCGGCGATTCGAAAGCCGGGATCCAGTCCGATCATATGGCTGTACCGCTGCACGACTTCCATACAGAAGGAATGCAGCGTCGTGATCGAGGCTCGGCCGACAAGCGCAAGCTGGCGGCGCAAATGCTTCGATTCCGGCGTTCGTTCGAGCTCCCGCTCCAGCGCCTCCCGAATGCGATGCCGCATCTCGTCCGCAGCCGCCTTCGTAAAGGTGGCCACCAGCAGCCGGTCGACATCGGTTTGCTGCTCCGGATCCGTGATACGCCGAATCAGGCGCTCGACGAGCACCGCCGTCTTGCCCGAACCGGCCGCAGCTGCGACCAGAATATCCGAACCCCGCGTCGTGATTGCCGCCCACTGGTCGTCTGTCCATTGAGTCCCCTGTGCCGCACCGACAGCAGCTGCAGCCGTTGCACCTTCCGGAATCACCGCTTCTCCGCTCATTCTTCCACTCCCCCTGTCCCCAGCAGCTCGTCTCTCGTTACCGGCGACAGCTTTCGGTAGTCATTGCCCGGCAGCAGCCGATCGAATTGACAAACCGGCCGATACGAGCAATGGTCGCAGGCCGTTCTACCCTGAAGCCGATAGGGCTCGATGCCGACCTCACCGGACAACAGCCGATCGCCCAGCTGCCGCATCTTCGTACGGACGAAGCTCCTGACATGCTCCCATTGCCGTTCAGTCGCAACGGAAGAACCCGACGCGAAGCTTCCGTCCTTCTTGAGCCGAACCGGCAAAATATCGGAGTACCCGGATTCCAGCTTACCGTCCATCAGCCGCAACGCCTCTCGTTCGCCCAACACCAGGCCTTTCATTTTATAAGATTTAAAACGTTGAGCGTTCGCCTCGTCAGCAGTGATCGGACTGCGGGACGTAATGATCGGGTCATGCACATGGAAGTAAAGGACCCCCGCCGGCTTGGCCGCCCGGCCCAGCCATGCTTCGGCGTGCTCCGCCGCCGCATCGAGATAGGCGAGCAGCTGCAGCGCCAGCCCGTGGTACACCTCGGAGGGCGAGAAAGAACGTCCGCTGGATTTGTAATCCATAATGCGTACATAGAGCCCGCCTTGTCCTTCCGCTGCATCGACCCGGTCGATCCTTCCCTCTAGCAGCATCGTCTTACCGCCGGGAAGCGGCAGCACGAGCTGCGGCAGCGATCCGCTTCGGCCGAATTGGAGCTCCAGCCCCACCGGCACAAAATCACCATACCGCGCCTGCTCGCTCAGCACAGCCGTCGTCCGGCTGACGACATCGCGCAGCTTGCCGGCAATAAATCCGTTCCGGCGCGAGCTCAGCAGCAGCTCATTCAGCAGCAGCGGCATCAGCCGGTCGACCGCCGCCTCCGCCGACGCTGCACACTCCTCGCGCGACGCTTCACGCATATCGAGTCCAGCTGCAAGCATGCCGGCCACCGCCTCATGCAGCGCCGCATGATACAGCTGCCCGATGTCCGGCGTCTGGAGTCGATACAGCCGGCGCTCCTCCAGCTTCAATCCATACGCCGCAAAATAAGCGAACGGACAGGAAGCGTACCGCTCCAGCCTGGACACACTCGTCACGAGCCTATCCCCATATAGCGAAAGCGCCGTTTCCTCCGTCAGCGATTCCTCCGCGTTCCGGTAGAACAGGGCCCGCAGCCCTTCCCGCAGCCGCTCGCTCCACTCCGGATGGACGGCAAACCAATTGTAAACCGCCCGCCACAGCGGCTCCGGCTGTTCGCCGGACCGCCACGCCCGCAGCCGCACCAGCAGCATGGACAGTGCTGCGCCCGGATGTACAAGCATATCCGCCGCTTCGCGATCTGTTGTAGGCTCGCCGGTCAGCAGCTCAATCTGTACGCCTGAGATCAGCCCGGTCACCCTGCGGATCACCTCGGAAGGCAACAATGACTTTCCCTCTTCATCGGCCAGCGGCCAGGACAGACACAGCTTGTCCTCGGCAGCCGACAGCGCCTGATAAATCAGAAATTGCTCGTCGAGTAGCTTGCGCCTGGCGCCAGGAGCTATGGCAACGCCGCGGCCTTCCAGCTCGTCCCGCTCCGGCTCGGACAATATGCCCCCGCCTTCTCCGCCGCGTGATGGAAGCACCCCGTCGGTCACGCCTATCACGTACAGCCTCTTCACACGCGGGGGACGGGAGCGTTCCAGACTGCCAACCAGTACGCCGTCCAGAGAAGGCGGCACGAGACCAAGCCGAATGCCCTCCAGTCCCGTATCCAGCATTCCGGCATAACGATCCTGCGGCAGCTCCTCATCGCCCGCCGTTTCGACAAGCTGATCAAGCATATCCACAATTCGGTCCCACATCTGGGCGTGCTCCCGCGCTTTCTCTACATGGCCCTCCCGCTCACAGACGGCCGCCCATAGCTGCATTCGCTGCGGCGCATTCGTTTCCTCAAGCAGCGCGTAAAGAGCCTCCGCCATGTCCCGAACCGTCCGCGCACGCTTCAGTGAAGCTTCGTATCGGGCAAGCGGCTCAGCCACCGCAGCACGCATGCCGTTCACCGTATCAAGCAGCTCGCGGTAGCGCTCCTCGTCCTGCTCCGTCCTGTCGGACAGCGAGGAGTGCGACGGCACATAACGCCATGGCTTGCCGTCCGTCCAGCGGTATCCCTCCAGCCCAAACGCGAGCACATAGCGTTCCAGCTCGTCTGCCGCCCGGCGCGCCTCCGCCAGCCGCTCCTCATTCTCCGCAGCCGCAAGCGGCAGCAGCAGCTCCGTCTTCACGCAGCGAAACAGCGCATCGTATTTCCAGCCGAAAAGCACCGTCTCCGTAGCGGAGCGTATAAACTCCACCAGTGGGTGGTGGAGCACGTTGCGTTTCTCATCTAGAAAAAAAGGAATTCCGTAATCCCGGAACACCGCCTTGATATAGTCTGAGTACGCATCCAGGTTTCGCGCGAGCACCACAACATCGAGATAACGCCCTCCGTGCTCCCTGCAATACAGTAGTAAATCACGAGCGACGGACTCGATTTCAATTCGCCGGTTAAGCGCCGAGCGCACCGCCAAGCCTGCGGACGGATTCCCGCCTTCCCAGCGTGCTGCGCGAAAATTCCCGTAGCCACGTTCGATTGCGGCAAGCACAGGGTTGCCCGCATGCCGAACGTTCCGCTCAAGCAGAACAGGCTCCTCCCGTACCACACCAGCCTTGTCGACACGCTCCTGCAGCTCCGACATCGTGAGCGCCGTTTTGTGAAACAATTCGAGCTCATCCGGCCGCTCTCCCGCCTCATAGACGCGGTCGACACAGAGCGCTACCGTTACGCGCCTGCACGTGCAAAACAGCTGCTCCATCACATCGAGCTCCTGCGGCGTAAAGCCGTGGAAGCCATCCACCCACACCTCCGCTTCTCGCAGGAAGCGGCTGCTCTCCACATTCGCAGCCAGTCGGCTGATGTAATCCTCTGAATCGACATATTTGCCCTCCAGCTCTCTTTCGAGCTCCCGATACAGCAAAGCGACATCATCCAGCTTATCCTTCAGGGCGCCGGCTGCCTCCGTAGCCGTACGCGTGAGCGTATCGGCATCGATCCGGTACCGCTTGAGCTCGGTAATCAGATCGTTAAGCTTCGCAATAACGGCCGGCTGCCTGTGAGCGCTCCGATACAGCTTCAGCTCGTCCTTGCGCTGGTGCGCCGCCTTGAACAGCAGCATCTGCTTCCCTGTTTCATCTATGTATGCATCAGCCGCTCCGCCGGTTTCCTGCATGACCCGGAACGCAAGTCTCCGAAAGCTGAGCGATTGGGCTCGCAGCGCCGCTCCGGTATACGGCTCACTCAGCAAAGCATAATCAGCCTGGAACGTCGCTTGCTCCGGAACGAGCAGCACCAGCGGCGGTCCGTCGGGACGCTCCCGCAGCTTGCCGCGAATTTCCGCCAGACAGCGCTCCGACTTGCCAGTGCCCGATCTCCCCACAATAAAACGTACGCTCATCCATTCCATCCTCTCATCCGTGACAACCTATTCTATCATTTTACCATACAACAGGTACGAGCGCATGTTCGGGTGGAACGCCAATTTTTCCCCAATGTCCTCCGCCTATTCGCACCTCCGCTGTAGCACAGTCAATGGGTGACTGCATATGTTGAAGAAGACTTATTTTGATTAGAAAAGAGGAAAGCAGTCCATGAAAAAAAGTAAAAAACCCGGCAAAGAGCTGCCGATCCCCGTATTCGATCCGAAAGTATCGACTTCAGCGCTCACGAAGCTTTCAAGCAAGAAGCGTAAACGGAAACCGAACGAAATTAACGAGCTGGCTTTTTTGAAAAAAGAAGCGTTCCCTCCGCAAGAAGTGATGGAATTGACCGATGAGCTGGAGACGACCGAGCTAGAGGAGCCAAGTATCGAAGAAAGCTCCGAACCGGATCCTGTCTGGGCACGTCAGTTGATCGAGGAAAGGCGGCAGCAGGAGCTTCCTAGCGGCATTATTTATTCCGACGATCTCGTCGACGAATCGGTAACCGGGAGCAAAATTGCCAGCCATTCTATCGATGAGAGCAAAATCGTTCCTTACAGCCTGGGAAGACGTTCCATCGCCGACCACGCCATCGACAGCTCGAAGCTGGCGGACGAAAGTGTAACGTTCCGCGCCATCGCACCGGGAGCGATCGAGAGCAAGCATATCGCTCCACAGGCGCTTGGCAAAGAGCACCTGCGCGACCGCAGCATTTCAGGCGATAAGCTGATGGAAGGCAGCATCACCTCCAGCAAGCTGGCGGACCGAACCATCGACGCCTTCAAAATCGCCGAAGGCTCCATAGAGTCCAAGCATCTTGCCAAGCATCTCATCACGACGGAGTTGCTGCAGGATCGCGCCGTAACGGGCGAAAAGCTCGGGATTGCGACAGTGGACAGCGTGCACCTGATGAACGGCAGCGTCAATTCCGCCAAGCTCGTGGACCGTTCCATCACAGAGAGCAAGCTGGCGGACAACAGCATCAGCTCACGTCATATGCGCGGCGGTTCGGTAACCTCATTCCACATTGCCAACGGTGCGATTTACGCCGATCATATTGCGGATCGCCAAATCAACGAAGAACATCTCGATTATCATTCCGTTGGAGAATCCCAACTGCAGGATGAATCGGTGAACGGGCGCAAAATTCGCGCAGGCTCCATCGACGGTTCGCATATCGTTCCGGGAGCGATCAGAGCGGAGCATATGCCTGAGGGGTTGATTTCAACCTCGCATCTGGGAGACAAGACAATCAATCGTGCCAAATTAACCGATCGCGCTGTCGGCTCGATGCAGCTGGAGGAGGGCTCTGTCGAGGGTGCGCACATCGCCTTCGGAGCACTGGAGACCACCCACTTCAGTCCGGGCTGCGTATCGGGCTCTGTCCTTGCAGCGGGAAGTGTGGAATCCGCACATTTCGCTGCCGGAGCCGTTGCATCCGAGTCGCTGCAGGACGGCGCAGTCACTCCGGAGAAGCTCCGCAAAGCTTCCGTCGAAACAAGGCATCTTGCTGACCGTGCAGTTACCTTCGACAAGCTGCGTGAGGAATCAGTGCTCTCTGAGCATATTGGTGGCGGAGCAGTCCGTACGTTCCATCTGGCCCGTTCGTCCGTCGATACAGGAGCACTCATTAACGATTCAGTCACCGAAGCGAAGCTGGCGCCGAACTCCGTGCGTAAATTCCATATCGGCGAAGCGGCCATTACTACGCAGCATATCTCTGACGATGCCGTCGCTTCGAGCAAGCTTGGCTCCGCATCTGTCGAAGAACGCCATCTCAAGCAAGGAGTCGTAACCGAGTCGAAGCTTGGCGACGCAAGCATCACCTCGCGCAAGCTGGGAAAAGCGGCAGTCACTGCCGACAAGCTGGCGCAAGCGAGCGTAACGGCACACGCCCTTGCCGATCAATCCGTGCTTGGCGCAAAGCTGGCGGACGACGCGGTCGATACGCGTCACCTTCGTACCGGCGCAATCGCCTCCGACAAGCTGGCACCGGAAGCGGTAACGGCAGAGCACATTCGCCCAGCCTCCGTCACCGGTCTTCATCTTGCGTTTGAATCGGTCGCCGGCAAGCATATACAAGGGGACGCCGTCGATGCCTACCATATCAAGAAAGGCGCACTTCGCTCCTGGCACCTCGAGGATGGGCAAATTATCGGTCAGACGATTGCGGACGGAACGATTACCGGCGGGAAGCTTGCGGCAAACAGCGTAAGCGGTGAGCACATCGCCGAGGCTGCGATCGAGTCGCGGCATATCGCCCCGAGCTCCATATCCTCGGAGCAGCTTGCGAACAATGTCGTCACACGCGAGAAGCTGGGTTACGCTTCGATCGGCGCCGATCAGCTCGATAAAGCAGCCGTCGAGTCGCGCCATATCGCACCAAACTCCATATCTACAGCGCAGCTTGAAAATAACGTCATCAGTCGCGAGAAGCTGGGCTTCGCTTCCGTTGGCGCCGATCAGCTCGATACGGCAGCCGTCAGCGTCCATCACCTGCGGGATGGCGCTATAACCGAAGCAAAGCTTGCCGAAGGAGCCGTTCAACAGATGCATCTTGCGAGCGGAGCCGTGACCAGAGAACGGATCGCAAACGCCGCTGTTACAAGATCGAAGCTGTCCCCTGCAGCCGTTGGCCCGGAAGAGCTCGACTTCGCTTCCGTAGGCGAACAGCACTTGATCGACGAAGCCGTCACCTGTTACAAAATTCGACCGGAAGCCGTCATGTCGCAGCATCTGGCTGCCCATTCCGTCGCCTCCAGCCATATCACCGATGCAGCCGTTACCCGGGAGAAGCTGCAGCAAGGCGCCGTCGGCGCTGAGCAGCTCGATGTATGTGCCGTTGCTGAATACCACATCGCAGAGGCAGCCATCACATCCGAGAAATTGTCCGATTCGGCCGTGCAATCTCGTCACCTGGCAGCAAACGCAGTATACACCGACCACATCGCCGATTGCACCGTAACGCGCGAGAAGCTTGCTTCCGCCTCCGTTAGCGCCGAACAGCTCGACCTTGCGATCATCAGCGAGCAACACGTAGCAGATTCAGCTATTACATCAGCGAAGCTGGCAGACGGAGCCGTCGAAGGACGCCACCTTGCGCCAGGAGCACTATCAGCAGCTCATATCGCCGAAGCCGCCATCAACGCCGATAAGCTTGCAGATGCCGCCGTACAAACGCGCCATCTGTCGGCAGGCTCCATCACAGAAGAGCTTCTAGTCAGCGGCTCCGTAACCAGGAGCAAAATCGCCAACGCCTCGATCGGCGGAAGACAATTGGATTACGAAGCTGTGGGTGAACAGCACCTGCAGGATGGAGCGGTCACAAAGAGCAAGCTGTCACCACAGTCTATCGAAGCCCAGCACCTTACGACGGGGTCGATTACCGGCGATGCCATCCAAGAATGCGTTGTAGAGCCTCGACACCTGGCCTTCTCACCCATCAGGTCAACCCAGTCCACAGCTCCGGTTCAGCAATACGGCATCCAGCTCGTTACAATTGAATCCGGTGAAAAAACGATAGATGCAGAAATCCAATTCGACGAGCCGTTCCGTACAGCGTGCTACGTTCTCGTCACCACAGGCGACCAACCCTCCTGCACCATCAGCCTGAAAGAACGTAACGAACATTCCGCAACCATCACCATCAACCGAACAAAAGCAACCGGAACCTGCCAACTCGCCATTCACTGGATCGCAATCGGACAATAAGCCGCTTTCAGGACCAGAGGATCACCCTCCTCTGGTCCATTGGTCTTTCGGGTCCATCGTCCGTTTCCATGACTACGCCATTTGTACTGTATCCCCAATTTACCGCCTACCTCTCGTACCGCCCGACCCGTCTACATACCTTAATTGCACCATTTCTACTGTATCCCCAATTTACCGCCTACCTCTCGTACCGCCCGACCCGTCTACATACCTTGATTGCACCATTTCTACTGTATCCCGAATTTACCGCCTACCTCTCGTACCGCCCGACCCGTCTACATACCTTAATTGCACCATTTCTACTGTATCCCCAATATACCGCCTACCTCTTACCCGACCAACCCATCTACATACCTTGATTGCACCATTTCTACTGTATCCCCATTTTCCGCCTACCTCTTACCCTTACAGCCCGTCTACATACCTTAATTGCACCATTTCTACTGTATCTACAATTTACCGCCTACCTCTTACCCGACCAACCCATCTACATACCTTGATTGCACCATTTCTACTGTATCCCCAATTTACCGCCTTTCCTTAGCCCGGTCCGTCCTCCATTTTCATGAGTGCTGCCTGATTCGGAATACGCATTACGTTCTGCTATGCCCAAACTAACCAGCCGCCGCCCTAAGCACACTTATCCCTTGTATCTTCAATTTGACGCTTGACGCTCAAAGTACGAGTGCGCTGCACGACCTTTACCCTCACTCGAACCCAGGTTTGCAGCTTTGATTCGAATGGGGCGCTCGGGAGTTAGTGATTATTGCGCTTGTATACTTGAGCGTTACGGTCCCCGACTACCTTTTGTAATGGAAAGAATGCTCACGCGGTGATTCGGTTGTATGTAGTTGCCTTCGTTGTGGTACAGAGCTCGATCAAGACTCCGAACAGCGAATGGCCGCTTCGAGCTGCGCTTACCCGAAAGCAGAACTCGTCCAAATAAAATTGGAGATGTTTCTTTCCAATCCCCTTAAAAATGCTGCAAATGGAAGCATGTGCATCCATGGCATGCTTCTTCAGCCCCATATATCCTCTTACATAGGCTGCCAATCGATCCGAACGGTTGACATCAGCCTGGTCACAGCCAGCTGTATGCCGATCGACAAAGCGGTCAAGCGCCTCTTCTTTCAATTGGTACGTGCCTTCCTTAACCAGTTGACGGTCGATCAGCTTCACCTTGATCGTGACGGGTTCAGCGTCAGGTGCGGGTGATGCCGTTCCAACGATAACCGGCAACTCTTTCTTGTGAAGCCCATGAATCCAAAATAACTGCAAATTATAAACAGCCCCGCTCACAAGAACATGACCGGATAGCGGGTGCGTCTCGTCGGATTCACTGATGGCTCGGCGAATTTTGGCGGCAATAGTCCATGCTGTCTTGTACGTAACGGTGAGGTGTCTCATCAATTCCTTCGAGCTGCATCCCTTACCGACGTAGAAAAGCGCAAGGAACCACTTTCGCATGCTTGTACTGCTGTGCTCCATCAAAGTGCCTACCGTTAATGATTCCTGATAATGACAAGAGGCACACTGAAAGGTAGGCTTCATCCGCGAACGAAGGCGATAGCCGGTCGCATGTCCGCACTGGGAGCAGCGAAAGCCATGCGGCCACTTGTATCCCATTAGCGCTTCGATACAAGCATGCTCATCCGGAAAATAGCGATCAAACGTTGCAATCGAATCGATATCATACACCCTCAACATACCTCCTTCATCCATTTTCTATATTATACCGAACATTTGTTTCTATTAAAAGCGAACATATTGTAAAATGTTGCGATGCCCCGCTAGTAATTTTTGAAGCTTCAGGATTAGAGTAAGTTAGGCGCAAGGGGGTAAGAATTTAAATTTCCAAAATGCCGGATCAATAGGGATACAATCAATATGTAGAATAACCCTTATCAAATTAAGGGGGAGATTGGGGGAGATTGGGGGAGATTGGGGGATTGGGGGATTGCGGAGATTGCGGAGATTGCGGAGATCGCGGGGATTGCGGGGATTGTGGAGATTGCGGAGATTGCGGGAAAGAGCGGAGATTCGGGGATATGGTAAATATGTATAAATCGGCGATATCCTTTAGATTAACAAGTTTATAGTTCTAAAGGCGCTCAATCAGCTGAATCAGTTGAATATGCAGGGATGCAATATACACACATTGCAGCAGGCATGATATTGGAATTTTAGCGGTATACGGTACTTTGATGGCGAGACAAAGCGGATCAACGGGGATACGGTATAAATACTGCAAAGCGAGTCACTGCGGATCAATGGGGATACGGAGCAAATTTCCGAGTTCCGACTATGTGTCGAAAGTGAAACAGACTCGGGCTGCAGGATGACGACCAAATTTTCACGCAGCCCGAATGTTCATGGTTCATGCATTATCCCTCAGTGATGTCGGCGTGAAGGGCGCTGGCGACTTCGATCATTCTAGGAATAACCGCATCGTTCGAACCGGATACGTATACGTCGCCCTGATAATGACGGAAGGGGATGACCGTGTCGCCGCCTAAGCTCCAGAGAAAAAAGTCACCGTCGATCGACATGGTGACCGCGCCGGTTACCGTGTATACCGGTGAATAAGTGAAATCGGACTGCAGCGCGAAGTACGTTTTGCACTCTTCCAGCGTAATCGGTTCGCTGCCGGGCTGCATCTCTCGTGTCAGACGGTATCTTCTGCTCATTTGCGCGATCGCACCTCGAATATAGCGAATTTTAAATAGTCGCTCTCCTCGGCTGCCAGCAGCTGGGGGTGGTCCTTCCCTGCGCCGCGGAATTCAACGAGACGGAGCAGCTTGCCGGCATCGACGGCGGCGTCCTGAATGGCCTGCAGGAACAGATCTGGACCGACATGGTATGAGCAGCTGGCGGTCACGAGGTAACCACCTTCGTTCACCAGCTTCATGCCATGCAGGTTGATGTCTTTGTAACCGCGGCAAGCGCTCTCGATTGCCCCCTTCGACTTGGCGAAAGCGGGAGGATCGAGGATGACGACGTCCCAGGTCCGTCCGCCTGCAGATAGCGGCTTCGAGGTGTCGGTCGTCCCCGCGGCCCGTTCTTCGCGCTCAGCCAGCCCGCGCACTTGTTCCCGCAAGTAGTCGAAGGCATCGGCAACGACAAATTCAACCCGGTCGCCAAACCCGTTGCGCTCAACATTCCCCCGCGCCGTTTCGATGGCATGCTCCGAAATGTCGAGACACGTTACTTTTTTGGCACCGTATTCGCACGCATGCAAGGTGAAGCTTCCCGTGTGCGAGAAGCATTCCAGCACGGTTGCACCGTCCCAATGCGGATAGGTGACGACGCTGCCGTTTTTGTTCACGGGGACAAGCTCTGTTCGACCATCCTGCTCCCGCTCCTCCAGCCGAATGCCGCTGCGAGCGCCCCAGCCCTTCATAAGCGGCCGCAGTGCCGCCCGGTTGTCGCGTTGGTCAAAGAAATAACCGGTTTTCTGTCCTTCGTGGATGTCAACCGTCAATCGCAAGCCATTTTCCACAATCTCCACGATACGCGGGCAGTCCCCGTAAAGTACACCAGTCCGTTCCTCAAGCCCCTCCAGCCGCCTTACCGGTACGTCGCTCCGCTCATAAATACCTGCAGGCTGAAATACCACTGCCAGCGCCTCTACGATTGCCTCGCGCCGAACGTCCATACCGAGCGAAAGCACCTGCACGACGAGCACTTCGCCGAACCGATCGACAACCAGTCCGGGCAAATAGTCCGCTTCCCCGTACACGAGCCGGCAAGACGCTCCAACGCCTACAAACCGGTCCCGATAAGCCTTGCATTCCTTGAAACGAGCAGCAAAAAAAGCGGCGTCCATCGCCTCGATCCGTTTGTACGATACGATGCGCACCGTCATTTGGGATTGTGGATTGTAATACCCCGTACCCAAGTAACGACCTGTATGGTCGAACACTTCGGCCAATTCGCCGGGCTTTCCAGCCTCCCCTTCCACCTTCTCGATTTCGCTTTTGAATACCCACGGATGCCCTTGCTCCAGCCGTTTCTTGCGTTTTTTGGCCAACGTTACCTTCCATATTGCAGCGCTGGCTGCCTCCGCTATTTCCGTCACGAATACCATCGTCCTTTCGCCAACTGGGGCTTGCTTGTCATGCCCGTCCAGTTCGGCACATATAATGCGTTATCGATATGAAACGGCAAAAGGAGACGCCCCCGCATGCTGCACGAGATCGTCATCCCCCTGATCGTCGGACTTGCCATTTTTCTGTTCGGCCTAAAGGTTATGGAAATCGCTCTGCACCAATGGGCCGGGCCTTATTTGCAGCGCGCGCTCAAGCAATTCACCGAGACGCCGCTGCGGGGCATGCTGACGGGCACCTTAACGACGGCGGTCCTACAGAGCAGCAGCGCGGTAACGGTCATTACAATCGGCCTTGTCAATTCCGGCCTGCTGACCTTCAGCCGCACACTCGGCATTATTCTAGGCACGAATATCGGCACCTGTCTGACCACGGAGCTGATCGGCCTGAATATCGGCAAGCATGCGCTGGCGATGCTCTACGGCGCCGCTGCGGGGTGGACCGCCGCGCTGATGGTGCTGCCGTTGTTCACCTTCATTATGCCCGGAACGTCATACCGGCGCTATGTGGAGCGCTGGATTCCGCATATCCGTTGTATGTCGCTTGCCGTCGGCGGTTTTGCATGTATTATGCTCGGCATGGAGGTCATGTCGGCGATCACCCCGGCGCTGCAATCCCGCGGATTGTTCGTCTGGTTTCTCGAGTTCGCGCAGCGCTCTTACCTGTGGGGCATTGTAGCCGGATTGCTCGTAACAGCCGTCATCCAGAGCGGCACCGCCACCATCGGCATTGCGATGGGGCTTGCGGCAGTCGACGCCATTCCGCTCGAGCTCGCCATCGCCATTACGCTGGGTGCAAATATCGGCTCCTGTTCGACAGGGCTTATCGCATGTATCGGCAGCAGCAAACCGGCACAGTTCGTCGCATGGTCGCACGTTACCTTGAACCTGGTCGGAACTGCATTGTTCCTGCCGTTCATCCCGCTGCTTGCCAAGGTGTGCGCGATGATGACCGAGGAGCCGATCGCCCAGATTGCGCACGCTCAAACGCTGTTCAACATCATCTGTTCGCTGCTTGCGCTGCCTTTTGCTTATTTACCTGTCTTCCACCGCACGAAATGAACCGAAATCCCTAGTATCCTCCACTGCCGGTCGACGGTGCGCCGGATACGATACCCGCGCCGGAGCTCGTGCCGATCCGGGTCGCTCCCGCTTCAATCATACGAAGCGCGGTCTCGTAATCGCGGACACCGCCAGACGCTTTGACGCCAATGCCCGCCGATACGGAGGCACGCATCAGCAGAATGTCCTGTACAGTCGCGCCGCCCGGACCGAAGCCTGTCGAGGTCTTTACATAATGCGCACCCGCTTCTTCCGACAAGTGGCAGGCTAGGCGCTTCTGCTCATCGTTCAAATATCCCGTCTCCATAATGACCTTCACAATCGCCCGTCCGCGCACAGCATCGACGACACGGCGGATATCAAGTCCGACCGCCTGAAGGTCGCCCTGCAGAAGTTTGCCGATCGGAAGCACCATGTCAATCTCGGCAGCGCCCTGTTCCGCCGCTTCCGCCGCCTCGAACGCTTTGGCCGCCGTGGACATTGCGCCAAGCGGGAAACCCGCTACCGCCGCAACCTTCACTTCGCTCCCTGACAGCAGCTCTACGCAATGCGGCACCCACGACGAGTTTACGCACACGCTGTAAAAGCCGTACTTCATCGCTTCCTCGCATAGCGCCGTTATTTCTTTAACCGTCGCATCCTGCTTCAGGTACGTGTGATCGATATATTTGGCAAGCTGTTTCGTATCCAAGGTTGTCATGAATCTACTGAACCTCCTTCATTTCCACACCGAGCAGCTCCAACGCTCTGCTCAGCACACTGTCATTGTTGCGGTAACCGGATTGCTGCTGACGCCGATACGCTTCCTGCGGGCTCAGCCACATTACGCCCGCGATCTCCTCCACCTGCGCGGCCAGCTCGCCCGAGGACGCCTCCACCAGGAAGTAATGGACCTCCTTGTTGACAAGTCCTTTGTTCGGCGACTCGAACCGGTACTCCACCTGTTCCAGCGGTTCTACGATTCGTCCCTGAATTCCTGTTTCCTCCAGGATTTCCCGAATAGCGGTTTGCTCAATCGTTTCGCTGGGCTCCATCTTGCCTTTCGCCAGCGTCATCTTGCCGAAACGATCCTCGATCAGCTGGATTTCCAGTCCGCTCCCCTGTCGTCTAAAGACGACTCCGCCGGCTGAAATTTCCTTATTCAGCCTGATGCGCTTGCCGGTACGACCCGATTCGTATACGGCCAGCACAAGCTCAAGCGCCTTGCGTCCTTCTTCTCCGTTGACGAACGGCTCGCGGTCGTCCCGAATCGCCTCCGCGAAATCGAGCAGCTGGTGATAATGAGTGTGGCCGTATACACGATGGGAGACGCCTTCCTCTTCTTCGTCCTTCCGTTCCGCCACCTGATTGGACTGCGGGTAAGGCAGACCGTGCGTGCCGCTGTCGCCTTCCGCCATCACATGCTTGTATATCACCTTCGTATTTTCGACTACGCAGGCGCCTCGTTCCCCGATGACCTCGATGCGCACGGTCAGGCCGGGGTAAGCGCTCGTCGTTGCCGAAAACGTTCCGGCTGCTCCGCTCGCGTAGAGCAAGCTTGCTGCAACCGTATCCTCAACCTCAATCTGCGGATGCGTTACATTCCGGGTGAACGCATGCAGCTCCGTAACCGGACCGCCTATGTATTGCAGCAAATCCATCGTATGAATCGCCTGGTTCATCAACGCGCCGCCGCCATCCATCGCCCATGTGCCCCGCCAGTCGCCGCTTGCGTAGTAGGCTTCCGAACGATACCAGTGTACATGGCCATTCACAAGTACAATCCGGCCGAATCTGCCGTCAGCCAAATCCGCTTTCAGCTCCTGGGTGGAAGCGTCAAACCGATGCTGAAAAATACATCCCAGCTTGACGCCCTCCTCGCGGCATACCTGAATCAGCTCGTCCGCACGCTCCAGCAGCACATCCATCGGCTTCTCAACAATGACGTGTTTGCCTGCCCTGGCCGCCTGAATCCCCATCGACGCGTGGACGCCGCTCGGCGTACATATACTGACCGCATCAATATCCGGGCTTGCGAGCAGCGCCTCATAGGTCGGATACGCCCGTCCTCCAAATTCGGCGGCAAAGCTCTCCGCTTTCTCCGGCGATGTGTCTGCAAATGCGGCGAGCTCGGCGACACCTGTACGCTCTACCAGCTTCATCTGTTGTGCGTGCAGTCGACCGATTACGCCGCAGCCCGCAATCGCGATGCGAACCTTCTTCCCCATCACAACCAACCTCTCCCTTATGTACGATTCGCCCGATGCGCATGATCCATGCACATCGGGCGAGCAAAATGTTATACGATCGCTTTCAGCCGTTCCGCCGGTGCTGCAACGAGCTCACCGCGGCATTCATTCACACCCGGCTCCAGCACGCGTACGCGCACGACTTGGCCGATCAGCTCCTCCGAGCCAGGGAACTCAAGCTGCAGGTAGTTGTCGGAGTACCCGACGACGGAACCTGCATCGCCCTTGGCCGTGCGCTCCGGGATGACCTCGAGCACCTGACCGACAAACTGCTTCGAGTACGCAAGCTGCAGCTGCTCGGATAAGTCGATAAGCTCGTGTACGCGGCGGTTTTTCTCTTCCTCGTCGACCTGATCCTCCATACGGGCTGCCGGTGTGCCGGTCCGTTTCGAATAGGGGAACACATGCATCTCTGCAAACTGCATCTCCTGCATAAACTGAAAGCCGTTGCGATACATGTCCTCGGTTTCGCCCGGAAATCCAACAATGACATCCGTCGTAATCGCTACACCCGGCATAATGTCACGGATGCGGCGAAGCCGGTCCGCGTATTCGGCGGTCGTATATTTCCGGCGCATCCGCTTCAGCACCGTATCGTCTCCCGCCTGCAGCGGGATGTGCAAATGCCGGCAAAACTTCTGGGAGCTGTTCAGCACAGCCAGCACCTCGTCGGTAACCTGGCTGGCCTCGATCGACGAAATCCGAATGCGCTTCAGGCCGGCGACCTTCGTATCCAGGTCTCGCAGCAGCGCCGCAAAGTTATAGTTGTCCAAGTCCTCGCCGTAACCCGCCGTATGGATCCCTGTCAGCACAATCTCCTCATAGCCAGCATCAACAAGCGACTGCGCTTGCGCCAGCACGTTCTCCGGCTTCCGGCTGCGCAGTAGACCACGCGACCAAGGGATAATGCAGAAGGTGCAAAAATTGTTGCAGCCTTCTTGAATTTTCAGGAAGGCGCGGGTCCGATCGGCAAAGTCAGGTACGTCAAGCTCCTCGAACTCGCGCGTCTTCATAATGTTGCGCACCGCGTTAATCGGCTGCCGCGTTTCCTGCAGCGCCTGCACATGCGTCATCAGGTTGTGGCGGTCCTGCGTGCCGATCACAAGATCGACGCCGGGAATCGCCATAATTTCGGCCGGCGACGTCTGCGCATAGCAGCCCGTCACCGCAACGATAGCGTCCGGGTTGCGGCGCACCGCGCGGCGAATAATTTGGCGACTCTTCTTGTCACCGGTATTTGTTACCGTACAAGTGTTAATGACATACACATCGGCGGTGCGGCTCTCGAAATCAACCTGCTCGTACCCTTCATTTTTAAACAGCTGCCAGATCGCTTCCGTATCATAGAAATTGACCTTGCAGCCCAATGTATAAAATGCGACAGACGGCATAATTATTCCCCTCCCATCTCTCCTGCTTCATAAGCCATACACGCCAGCGCCGCAAGCGCTGCAGTTTCCGTCCGCAGGATTCGCGCGCCGAGCGACACCAGACGCAGTCCCGCCTGTTCGGCTTCGGCCGCCTCCGGCTCCGAGAAGCCGCCCTCCGGCCCGACGACAACCGCCGCGCGCTTCACCTGCGACCAGTCCGCCCCGCGCAGCACGGTGCGTAGTCCGCCCTCACCGTTCTCATAGCAGAACAGGGCAAGGTCGGCCCGAGCCGCCTCCTGCAGCAGCTGCTTCCAGCTGATCGGCACTTCGATAGACGGCACGCGGCTGCGATGCGCCTGCTCCGCCGCCTCCTTGGCGATCTTCCGCCAGCGCTCCAGCTTGCGGCCTTCCTTGCGGTCGTCCAGCTGCACGACGGTGCGCGACGACTGGAACGGCACAATACGCCAAGCGCCGAGCTCGGTGCTTTTCTGAATGACGGTTTCCAGCTTGTCCCCCTTGGGCAAGCCTTGGAATACCCACAGCTCAACGGCGGACTCACGACTCGCCACCGGCTCATTCAGCACCTCGGCGACCACCTCGTCCTTGCGGATGTCCGTAATCGCCGCGAGCATCGCGCCGCCGCTGCCGTCACAAGCGACAAAACGGTCGCCCGTTCTCGCCCGCATCACCTTGATCGCATGGA
>JBEPYM010000036.1:0-25700 GCA_041641375.1 Paenibacillus sp. | reverse complement strand
AACGGCGCTGAACTCAGCCTTGAATTTTATAAGTTTCCGCAAGGGAACGAGTAAATTCGATACCAAGAGAAACTTCCGCTTAATCGCGGTCGCTCATCTTGAATGTACTTCGATAGAAGTTTTTCTTATTTGCACGCAACTTTGGGGAATGCTCCAATCAACATAGCCTTGCGCGGCGACTCGTCGGGGGGAGCATCGCTCAGTATCGTCGAAACATCTACTTTTGCTACCCATTGCTTGTGACAAACCGTTCGCTTGTGAGAAACCCATTCGGTCGCAGGTTAGACAGATTCACAATCGTGTGATCGACAGTTGAAATCCCATGTATTTGTGACTACATTATTCGTACGAGCGTCATGCTAACGACATCCAGACACGCTATTCTGCCATGCACGTTGAATTTCCTCGCGTAACGATACACAGCGGCCTTATTTACATTTTAGCCGATTAATGAGACTAATTTGGGGCAAATAACGCTGCCCTGAACCGTTAGCGCGGGAAATGACCGGGAAATCGAGAAATAGGGTTTGAGCAAATCGTTAGCGTGGGCAATATCGGGAAATAGGCAAAGAGGCAGCGATCCGGCGAAACGGGGATGCAGCGAGTCAACGAGGCAGCGTTCCGGTGAAACGTGGGAGCAGCTATGCAGCTTGCGAAAGGAAATGGGCGTAAACGGTTCGGCGAATAAGAGCATCAAGGCAAATAATAAGACGTTTCCTGCTCCCCGATGCGGAGAACGCCATACTTGGGGGAGCCTTTCGACAGCCAGAGCGCACTCGCGAGCCGCGGCAGCGTAATCCATAGATGGGCAAACAGCAAGCCGCCCCACAGCCCCCAATGGCTCCAGGGAAGCAGAAGCAGCGCCAGCACAGCCCCGATCCCAATCATGTGGGCATGAACCCAGATAAATTTGCGCAAGCTGTAATTACCGTTGGGCAAATATCCGAACCACGGCCAGCCCTTGCGCCACGACCAGCGTTCTACAGACGAATCCTGCTGCAGGCTCAAGATTCCGCGTATGGTCGCCCGGTATACCGGGAGCCAGCCGCCAACGGCCAAACCCGCCACGACGGCGTATACCGGTCCTGCTGCAAGAGCCAGAGCCACTATCGCAAACGTCAGCAGTGCCGGGAGTACGAGATATGTCGGAGATTGGTGGGGAAGCTTGCGCACCAATTTATAGTGATAGACGGTTGCATCTTTGGAATCGACCACGCTGTTCATCCCCACGAAACCTCTCCTCACCGTTTTCACAGCTTTCACATATACTGAAGTGTAACCTTATCATACGACGCTCAACAGATCGATGCAATTCTATTTTCATATGACTTTCAAAGTTTAAAAGGGAGTCCAATGTGGCATACTTACTATAAATACACTCATAGAGAAGGTGATGTCTGCATGGAAGAGCGTGTTGTGCAGCCGTGCATCATTTGTGGCCGTGAGCAGCCTGAAGGAATCATGATCATTGATCGATTTATTTGTGAATCTTGCGAGAGCGAGATGGTGCGCACAGATGTAAGAGACGCGAAGTATCCATTCTTTATTAACCAAATGCGGCAAATCTGGTTTCGTAAAAATGCATAGCAACGTGATCGCGGCGGCTCCTCGAATCTCAGGAGCGGCCGCTATTTTTTTGCCTCCGGCTATAGTAAGATGGAGAAAGCGACAGTTAGAAAGGAAACAAAATTCAGCATGCCAGACACACCCCGCTATACAAGTCTACCAGCCGAATGCGCGCCCATCTACGACAAGTTGGCTGCGCACGCCTCGCTAAGGCCCATAAGCTTTCATGTGCCCGGTCATAAATACGGCGTGCACTGCCACGATTCACTGCTTGAAACGGCGATGCGAATCGATGCAACCGAGCTGCCAGATTTTGACGACTTGCATCAGCCTTCGGGCATGATCGCTGACGCGGAAGCTTTGGCTGCGGAATGTTTCGGGGCGGAACACACTTTTTTTCTGGTGAATGGCAGCACGGTGGGCAATCTCGCGATCATCACATCGATATGCCAGCCGGGAGATCTTGTTCTGGTGCAGAGGAATGTGCATAAATCCGTTCTGCACGGCCTTATGCTCGCCTATGCGAGAGCGGTTTTTCTCCCGCCGACCTACCAAGAGGATGGTATTCCTCGCGGCGTTGCGTCGGAGACAGTCGAAGAGGCGCTCAGGCAATATCCGGACGCCAAGGCGCTGCTGCTTACAAATCCGAATTATTACGGGATGACGGATCCGCTGGAGCCCATTGCCCGGCTTGTGCATGAACGCGGCATCCCACTGGTTGTGGATGAAGCGCATGGCGCGCATTTCGGCTTTCATCCGAGGCTGCCTCGTTCGGCGCTGTCTCAAGGCGCAGATGCAGTCGTCCAGTCGACTCACAAAATGCTGTCTTCGATGACGATGACGGCAATGCTGCATACCCAAGGAGACCGAATCTCCCACACACGCATTCGGCAGCGTCTGGCGACTCTGCAAAGCTCTAGTCCGTCGTATGTACTGATGGCCTCGCTAGATTTGGCGAGACGTGACATGCATACAGATGGACAAGGGGTGGTAGAGCGCGCCCTTCAAGCTGCGGATCAACTGTGTTTGCGGCTTCGGACGAATGCCAGGTTTGAAGCTGTGACTTGGGAGGACCCGCTCAAGATCGCAATCCGCGACCGAGAAGGGAAATTGTCGGGCCATGATCTATTGCATAAGCTGCAGCAATACGGCTGTTATCCCGAAATGGCCGATGAGCTGCAGGCGCTGCTTGTACTGGGCCCCGGTTCGCGTCCAGAGCATAGTGAACGTCTGGCGCTTGCCCTGCATGCGATTTCGGCGGAGGCCGCCTCGCACCACCCCCTGACACGTGCACGTCTGGACGATAGCTTAATGCCGCTGCCGATGAACGGGGAGCCGATCGAATTTCATCCCGGAATGGCTGACTATGAGCCGGGAGAAGTAGAAGCGGTCCCTGCGGCTCACAGCGAGGGGCGACGATCGGTGGGCTACGTGATCCCGTATCCCCCGGGCATTCCCTTGCTCATGCCGGGTGAGCGAATTAGCCAAACCGCAGCGCAATACCTCGTCAGACGGCTGGAGCAGGGAGGGGCTGTTCAAGGGGTTCACCTCCCGAGCGGAGCCATCTATGTAAAGAAGGAGAAAAATTGAAATGAACGATAGTAATGGACGCAAAGGACGTTTTATTAGTATCGAAGGCCCCGAAGGCGCAGGGAAAACAACCCTGATTTCCGGCCTTGCCGCCTATCTGCAGCAGCAGGGTGTGCCCGTGCTGACGACTCGGGAGCCGGGCGGGATCGAGATAGCGGAACGAATCCGAGCCATTATTCTGGACCCTTCCTGCACAGCCATGGATCCAAGAACCGAAGCGCTCCTGTATGCGGCAGCCCGTCGGCAGCATCTGGCGGAGAAGGTCGTGCCTGCTCTGCGAAGCGGAATTGATGTGATCTGCGATCGGTATGTGGACAGCTCGCTTGCTTATCAAGGGTATGCGCGAGGGCTGGGAATCGAGGAAATCCGGAGAGTCAACGAATTTGCGACCGGGGGGCTGTTTCCGGACGTAACCCTGCTGCTGGATATTTCCCCGGAAGAAGGATTGCGAAGAATTGCCGCGAGCAAGCAAAGGGAAGTAAACCGGCTAGACCAGGAGACGATTGAGTTTCATCGGAAGGTTCGGGAGGGATACTTGATGCTGCTGCAGCAAGAGCCGAAGCGAATTCGCCGCGTAGATGCTTCAGCAGCATTCGAATCCGTACTGGAGCAGGCAATCGAAGAGATGGAGCGAGGTTTCAACCTCGTATAGAGGGCAGCCGACTATTGCTAGAACGTTAAGAAAAAAAATCGACTTTTTTAGCGCACAGCGCCTTTTATTGTATATAATGAAAGATAAGGCGACGATCTCACAGTGGAAACGCTTACGTTGACGTCGCTGTAGATCCTTTTTTGAAGGGGGGGGACTGTGCATGAAGCTTGTGATCGCAGTTGTACAGGATAAGGACAGCAACCGGCTGTCGAATGCGTTGATCAAGGAGGGTATCCGTGCAACCAAGCTGGCCAGCACCGGCGGCTTTCTGCGTGCGGGCAATACGACCTTCCTGATTGGTATTGAGGACGAGCGTCTGGATGAAGTGTTTGGTGTAATCAGAGCCAATTGCAAGGTAAGGGAGCAACTGGTGACGCCTGTTTCGCCGATGGGCGGCACTACCGATTCCTACATCCCGTTCCCGGTTGAGGTTCAGGTTGGCGGAGCGGCTGTATTCGTGCTTCCGGTCGAACGATTTGAGCATTTCTAAGGAGCTGTGCAAGCAATGAAAATCAATCCCGGCTGGCGTCCGATAAACAAAGATTTTCGGTTGTCGGACTCGTCTGCGGGTCAGCAGGTGCAGCCGAAGGGCTTCGACGAATTCATGCAGGGCCAGCGCGAGCGGGCGACGATTGCTGAGCTTCAGCAGAGGCTGCAGCAAATTTCGGTGCAAGGGGACCGGCTCGCCAAGTCGATGACGGTCCGTGAGCTGCGTCTATACAAGCAGATGGTCAAGCGGTTTCTGGAGGATACGATCAAGCGTGGCATCGGCATCAAGGAGACGCGCGGCTGGGACCGCCGCGGGCGAGGCAAGCGGTACAAGCTCGTTGAGGAGCTGGACGAAGGCTTGCTGGGCATGGCGGAAGAGCTGCTGCAGACGGAGCAAGGTCGTCTGGAGCTGCTGCAGAAGATCGGGGATATCCGCGGGCTGCTATTAAATCTGTTATTTTAACACGATAAAACAAGGGGCATACATGTCGTTATCCGCTATACAAGGACAAGAGGAGGCCGTTACGCTGCTGCTGAACGGATTGCGCAGCGAGCGAACGTCCCATGCGTATATATTTCACGGTCCGTCCGGTACGCCCCGCAAGGAGGCGGCATTAGGACTGGCTGCCGCGGTGCTGTGCGAGAGCAAGCTGGATGGCGATGCATGCGGCAGCTGCTTATCGTGCCGGAAGGTGCAGAGCGGCAATCAGGAATCGATTACGATCATCGAGCCGGACGGCGCATCGATCAAGATCGAACAAATTCGCGAGCTTCAGAAGCAATTTTCTTATCGTGCGAGATCGAAGGCGAGCATTTATATGATTGAACAGGCGGATCGGATGACGCCCCCGGCGGCGAACAGTCTGCTTAAATTTCTGGAGGAGCCGGGTCAGAGGCTTATCGCCATTCTCATCACCGACAATGGCTATGCACTGCTGCCGACCATCCGTTCGAGAGCGCAATGGGTGTCGTTCGTTCCGATGTCTCCCGAACGCATGACTGCAGTACTGCTGCAGGAGGGGCATCCCGAGACGCTCGTTCGTGCTGCGGTTCGCATAAGCTCCGGACTGGAGCAAGCTCGTGAGCTCATCCAATTAAATTGGTTTGCAGAGATCCGAAGCATAGTGATACAATTGGCTCAAGAATCGCTGTCCGGCTCCTCGGCGGCGATTGTAACGGCACATGCCGGTGTGTTCAAGGCGGAGCATGGCGAGCATGTGGACACGCTGTTTGATTTGTTTACGTTATTATTCAAGGACATGATTCTTATACAGAACGGAGCGAAGCAATCGCTCGTATTTTATGATCAGGCGAACTGGATGGTCAAGCAAGCGTTCGCCAAACCTGTCGCTTCGTGGGTGAAGGCCATGGAAGCCGGGCTGGAGGCCAAGAAGCGGCTGCGGTTTCATGTGAACGCCCAGCTGGTGCTGGAGCAGTTCGTCGTTACCTTGCAGGGAGGCTTATAATGCAAACCTATGAAGTGGTTGGAGTCCGCTTCAAGAAGGCGGGCAAGATCTATTACTTTGATCCCGCACAGCTGCCCGTCACTCCGGATTACCATGTCATCGTAGAGACAGCACGGGGCATTGAATACGGCCGGGTGGTGACACCCAGGAAGACGGTTGGCGAGAACGATGTGGTGCTCCCGCTCAAGAGAGTCATACGCGTTGCCGACCAGACGGATGCGGGTGTTGTCGAAGAGAACAAGAATGCAGCCAAGGCTGCTTTCCAGACGTGCACGGACAAAATTCGCGACCATAAGCTCAAGATGAAGCTGGTTGATGTGGAATATACGTTTGACCGCAATAAGATCATTTTTTATTTTACGGCGGAAGGCCGGGTTGATTTCCGCGAGCTTGTGAAGGATTTGGCTTCCGTCTTTCGAACAAGGATTGAGCTTCGTCAGATCGGCGTGAGGGACGAAGCGAAGCTGCTTGGCGGCATCGGACCGTGCGGACGCATTCTCTGCTGCTCGTCCTGGCTCGGTGATTTTGAGCCGGTTTCGATCAAGATGGCGAAGGACCAGAGCCTGTCGCTGAATCCGACCAAAATATCCGGACTATGCGGGCGTCTCATGTGCTGTCTCAAGTTCGAGCACGATAACTACGAAAGCTCCAAGGATGAGCTGCCGGCAGTAGGCAGTATGGTGATGACATCGTTCGGCAACGGCAAGGTAGTGGGGCTCAACCTGGAGGCGCGTGCCGCTCAGGTCAAGCTGTTTGAGCAGGGCGGACGCGTGACGGAATTGCCCTTCGACGATGTAGTGGTGCAGTAACGGATTACGGCTTGAGGTGGAACGGTGGACAAGAACAACCTGTATGTACAAACCGCTCATTTGGAGGAGCAATCCAAGGCTCTGCAGGAAGGTATTGCAAGCTTGAAGCAGCAGCTGGTTGCGGTGCTCGAGGAAAACAAGCGACTTAGTATTGAGAATGCGCAATTGCGCAAGCTATTGAAAGAGGATCGCCTTTCTGCGGAAGCGGCTTCAGCTGAAATGCCGGATGGACAAGCGTCGACGCCTTCGGTGAAGGAGTCGACTTCGGTCGGTGAAGGCTACGATAATTTGGCCCGGCTCTATCAGGAAGGCTTTCATATTTGTAATGTGTATTATGGACACTTGCGCACCGAAGGCGATTGTCTGTTTTGCCTGACGTTCCTGAACAAAGACGCAAGATGAACCGTAGGACTGCCTACGGTTTTTGCGTTTTTGTCTGAAGGTATGGCGAGTGGTTGTGAAAGGAAGTGGAGCTGCGTGAGCGTGAAGGTGCACCCGGATGAACGTATAGATGATTTACTTACGTGCCGGCTCAAAATAATACAGAGCGAGCAGGTTTTTGCGTTCTCGCTTGATGCGGTGCTGCTGGCCAGGTTTTGTACGATTCCGGCGCGAGGAGCGGTTATGGATTTATGTACCGGTAACGGTGTGATTCCACTGCTTCTGACGACTCGGTCACAGGCGAAAATCGATTGCGTCGAAATCCAGGCGAGACTTGCCGATATGGCAGAGCGTAATGTTGCGATGAATACGCTTCTTGACCAAATTCGGGTTCATCATGGTGACCTGAAAACCATTCATGAGTCTGTCGGTATCGGCCGGTACGACCTGGTTACGGTAAATCCTCCTTATTTGCCTGTCAAGGCAGGAGACCAAAACCAAAATGAGCATATCGCGGCTGCCAGACATGAGCGATATTGCACGCTGGAGGACGTGGTTGCGGCCTGCTCCAGACTGCTGCGTTCGGGAGGAAAGGCGGCGATGGTGCATAGACCAGCCCGGCTGCCCGATATCATTACCTTAATGCGAGCCTATAAGCTGGAGCCGAAGCGGATTCGATTCATCCATCCTAAGCTGGGCTCTGAGGCAAACATGGTGCTGATCGAAGCCGCAAAGGATGGGAAGCCGGAGCTGCGGCTGCTGCCGCCTGTCATCGTCCATCAGGAGGATGGCAGTTATGCGGAAGAAATTATGGAAATTATGTACGGTCGGAAGACACAGCTGGAGGATGGTGACGGAGATGGGGCAGGTCAGGAGTGAGGGCAACGAGGGTTTCGGTATCTTATATATAGTAGGAACACCGATCGGCAACCTGGAGGACATGACCTTCCGCGCCATCCGCATCCTTCGCGAAGCGCATTGGATTGCCGCCGAGGATACGCGCCACACGCGCAAGCTGTTAACGCACTTTGAAATCGATGGAGGCAGGCTAGTCAGCTATCACGAGCACAACAAGGAATCGAGTGGTCCCGAGCTTGTGCGGCGAATGCTGGCCGGAGAGTCGGTTGCCTTGGTCAGCGATGCGGGGATGCCTGCCATCTCCGACCCAGGGGCCGAGCTTGTTCGCGAAGCTGCTGAGGCGGGGCTTACGATCGTGCCTGTTCCGGGACCGAATGCGGCACTCTCCGCTCTGGTCGTCTCCGGGCTGCCGACCGATGCATTTGTATTTCTCGGATTCCTCCCCAGGGATAAGAAACCGCGGAAGCTCATGCTGGATCGATGGAAAGGGACGGAAGCAACGCTCATCTTCTATGAAGCTCCGCACCGAATCGAAGCGACAATTCGCAGTCTGCGCGAGGCGTGTGGCGGCGAACGAAGAGCCGCGCTTGTGCGGGAGCTGACCAAGAAGCATGAGGAGGTATTTCGTGGAACGCTGGAGGAATGTGCTGGTCATCTTGAGGCGAAGCCGCCCAGAGGGGAATATTGTCTCGTGGTGGCTGGTGCTGGGACTGACGAGCGAAAAGCTGCCGAGCAGCATTGGTGGCAGGGTCTTACCGTTCAAGAGCACGTCAAACAGAACGAGGAGCGGACAGCCAGCTTGAAGGACGCCATCAAGCGAACGGCGGAAGAGCGCGGCGTCCCCAAACGCGACATCTATAATCTCATCCATGGGTCTACCTGAAAAAAAAGATCCCGCAAGCTCTTCAAGCGTTGGCTTGACGGCTGCGGGATTACAAGGAGATATAAAAAGGTTAGAATTAACAATGTGATAATCTTATTATATACGATAATTCTTATTTTGTCACAGGGGTAGGCAGCTCAGAAACGCAAGAATTACAAACTATTTTTCCTTTAAAATACGAAACGTTGTCCGCATTGCTGCAGAAGATGCAGGCAGGCTCATATTTCTTGAGCATAATACGCTCGCCATCTACATAAATTTCCAGCGCATCCTTCTCGCCGATCCCTAACGTGCGGCGCAGCTCGATCGGAATAACAACGCGTCCCAGCTCATCAACTTTACGAACAATACCAGTAGATTTCATCATGTATGTATTCCCCTTTCATATTCGACAAAATGTCGCCAAGATTCGACAAAATTCCTGTACACATAGGATACCAACCATTCCATTTACAGTCAATGACGAAACGTCATGATCATTGTCCGATTCTCGTACATTTGTTCATGTTGTCTCTGGAATCCCTTGATATTACTGGTTTTTTTGGCTTGTCAAGCATTATTTACGCAGGTTAATTCAGAAATATTTAACCAGATTAAATTGGAAAATGGTTGCTTTATTCGACATTGAATATATCGAATATTGTCGAATTTACAATGAGCGATGGGAATAGGAGATGGGAAATGTGATGGAAGAGAAGGTATTCAAGGATCCGGTTCATAAGTACATCTATATTCAAGACGAGACGATCTGGGATTTGATCAATACGAAGGAATTTCAGCGTTTAAGGCGGATCCGCCAGCTGGGGACGTCGTTCTATACGTTCCATGGGGCGGAGCACAGCCGATTCTCTCATTCCTTGGGTGTATATGAAATCACTCGAAAAATTATATCCCAGTTTGAGCGCAACAATTACGAGGATTGGCCGAAGGAGGAGCGGCTGTTGGCCTTGTGCGCGGCGCTGCTTCATGATGTGGGGCACGGTCCTTTTTCCCATTCCATTGAAAGTGTGTTTCGGGTCATGCATGAAGAGTGGTCCTGTCGCATCATACTCGGGGATACGGACGTGAATCGGGTATTAAGCAAGGTTTCGCCGCATTTCCCGAAGCAGGTAGCCGGTGTGATATGCAAATCCTATGAGAAGCCGATTGTCGTATCACTTGTATCCAGCCAATTGGATGCGGATCGGATGGATTATTTGCTGCGGGATGCTTATGCAACCGGGGTTAATTACGGCACCTTTGATATCGAGCGTATTTTGCGTGTGCTGCGACCATACAAGGGGAGCATTGTGGTGAAAGAGAGCGGCATGCATGCGGTCGAAGACTATTTAATGTCCCGCTATCAGATGTATTGGCAGGTGTATTTTCATCCTGTAACAAGGAGCTCGGAAATTATCCTGCGCAAAGCGCTGCTGCGAGCGAGGGACCTGTATGAGCAGGGGTATTCGTTCGGTTTCTTTCTTTCGCCGCTGCATGAGCTGCTCGAGCAAACACTGACGGTCGAGACGTACCTGATGCTCGACGAAGCCTTCATGCAGACGGTATTCATGCAATGGACCAAGGAAGAGGACCCGATTCTAGCAGATCTCTGCACGCGGTTTATGAACCGTAATTTGTTCAAATACGTCACCTTTGAGCAGTTGGACGCGGATGCGGTCGAAGGCTTCAAATCAGCGCTCGAACAAGCAGGCATCGATCCTGCGTATTATATAGAAATCGATTTTCCCGTCGATATGCCTTACGATATGTATCGTCCTGGAGCTCGCGAGGACAAAGGACCGATCCGGCTGCTTTCCGACAAGGGCGAGCTTAAGGAAATATCGGAAGCGTCGGAGATTGTACGCTCCCTCAGCGGCATTCACAATGGGAAATATCATTTGTATTATCCGCTCGATTTTATTCGAGAGACGGCGGAGGGGATTCCGAGCCGGTATCTGGAGCTGCTGGACCTTTCCCCGGAACAAATTTGACCAAAAGAGGAGACAAGCGATGTTTCTGGTTGATACGCATACCCATATGGATTCAAAATCGTTTCACGAGGATCGGGAGGAAGCGCTGGCGAGAGCTCGGGAGCAGGGCGTTGGGGCTGTCGTCAACATCGGCTTTAACCGGGAGACGATTCGATCTACGCTGGAGCTGGCTGACAAGCATGCTGATGTGTATGCTGTTATCGGCTGGCATCCGCAGGATGCGAAGGATATGGAGTCCGGCGATCTGGATTGGATCGAGGAGCTTGCCGTCAGCAACCCGAAGGTAGTCGCTATCGGAGAAACGGGACTCGATTATTATTGGGATACCTCACCTAAAGAAGTGCAGCAGCGCGTATTCCGGGAGCAAATCCGGCTTGCGCGCAAGCTGTCCATGCCGCTTGTCATTCATAATCGGGATGCCCATCACGATGTTGTTTCGATTCTCAAGGAAGAACGTGCGGCGGATGTGGGGGGCATTATGCATTGCTTCTCCGGCAGCTGGGAAACGGCCAAGCAGTGCCTGGATCTGGGCTTCTATATTTCGTTCGGCGGGCCGATTACGTACAAGAATGCGAAGCAGCCGAAGGAGGTGCTGGCCAAGGTGCCGCTGGACAAGCTCCTGCTGGAGACGGATGCTCCTTATTTGACCCCCCACCCGCTGCGCGGCAAGCGTAATGAAACGGCTTATGTCCGACTTGTAGCTGAGGAAGCGGCTTCCATTAAAGGGTTGTCCGTGGAAGAAATTGCTGCAATCACAACGGAGAATGCTTTTGCAATTTATAAAAAAATGAGGAAAAACGAAGATTAGGAAGTTACGACTACGATTCAGGAAGAGAAAGGTAGGTTGGTTCCCCTTACATTCATGAAATTCAACGAATTTGGGGAAAATCGGTGCTTTTTGTACTCTTTCGTCCTCTTTACAAGTCGCGTGCGGAGCGAGTATGATACAAAGCATAATGCTTCAACAACTTCATATGCAGCATCTTCCAATATCGCTGAATCTCCGCAAGGAGAATGGGGGAACCGCAAGTTGACCATCAAGCTGACGTCCATGACGCAGCCCGGTCTCAGGGGTGAATTTCTTAGGATGGATGACATCCGATGAATAGGGCGACTCTCGCGTCCGAATCCGACAGCTAACCTCGTAAGCGTTAGAGAGGCAACGACAATCGTGCGAAGGCGTATTTCACCTTGACTGAGTGAGAAGCCACGATAAGAGTTCCTCTTGTCGTCGGCTTTTTTTGCTTTTTTCGAGGGCAGCCGACGAACACGAAACATGAAGTTGGAGAAGGGTTGACATTTTGATAGTCGCGTCGAATCCAATCACCTGAGAAGATTCATCAATGGCGAGGCTTGAAGGAGGACCGAACAAGTGGGACCAAGTCTTATCGAGGAAACCCATGTAACGCGATCATCCGGAATGACCTACGCACGGCGTCTTACGCCGGAGCACATCCGACGTTATGCGCTAGCCGGCCTGTTTGCTGGTGCGATGATTGCAATGCTAATGATTTTGTTCGCCGGAACGAACGTGAAGAAAGTGACGATCGTGGCGGACGGCAAGGAAACCGTCGTACAGACTACTTCTTCGCGGGTTGCTGACGTGTTGAAGGAATACGGTATTCCTTGGAGTGAGCACGACCGAATCTCTGTCTCTCCGGAAGAGACGCTCCGTAACGGCGCGACCATCTCGATCGCCTATACGGTACCTGTCGAATTGACGGTCGGCGGGGAAACGAAACAAGCGTATACCGTAGGCAAGACGGTGGGCGAAGCACTGGCTGACTTGAATATCAGCGTCGGTGAGCTGGATAAGGTACTCCCTTCTTTAGACGCACCGATTTATGATAAAGTTGCGCTGAAAGTTGTCCGCGTGGAGAAAATACTGGAGCAGCAGATCGGCGAAATTCCATTCCAGGTTTTGACGCAGAATGATGCGAACTTGCTGAAGGGCAAGGAGCAGATTGTGCAGGAAGGAAAGCCGGGTCTCCTGGTTAAGCAGGTTGAAACCGTGTTTGAGGACGGCGTTGCCGTCGGGCAAGCGGTTGTCTCCGAAGTGGTACAGGAAAACAGCGTGAACAAGGTTGTTGCCGTCGGTACGAAAAATCCAGTCGTTGTCCTCTCGTCCACTTCGCCGAATATCGATGAAGTAACGAAGAACGGTGTAACATTCGAATATAAGCAGATCTTGAATAATGTGTCGCTTACAGCCTATACGGCCGGTGTTAAATCGACGGGCAAGGACGAAAGCCATCCGCAATACGGCAAGACATACACCGGAACTACGGTTATGGAGGGCCGGACGATCGCGGTAGATCCGAAGCTTGTCCCGCTAGGCTGGTGGGTATATATCGAGGGTCTTGGATTCCGACGTGCTGAGGATATCGGTAGCGCCGTCAAGGGCAACCATATCGACGTATATTTTGACAGCGAGGATTATGCGCTGCGGTTCGGTCTGAAGCGAGGGTATACGGTATATGTCGTTGGACCGACTCGTCCGTCTGACAACTGATTTGTACCTGAGCATTTGAACTGATACAATAAATAATTATGAAGAGGAAGAAGAGGTATGACGGATCGGTCTCCCGATCGTCGCCTCTTCTTTTTTGCGAATGGAACGGGGTGCAGCTGTGATCAAGGAAGTGATCGTCGTTGAGGGGAAGGCGGATACGGCCGCGATTCGCAGGGCCGTTGCTGCGGATACGATTGAAACAGGCGGATCCGCGGTTGATGAAGAGGTGTTGATTCGAATCGAGGCTGCGCAGCACAAGCGAGGCGTCATCATCTTTACCGACCCGGATCAGGCAGGGGAGCGCATTCGGCGGATCGTCTCAGCAAGGGTGCAGGGATGCAAGCATGCCTTCCTCAGGCGTGAAGAGGCCAAGGGAAAGCGAAATTTAGGTGTCGAGTATGCGACACCCGATGCGATCCGTCTGGCGCTTCAAGAGGTGCGAACGGAAATGGTGGATGCCGTACCGCAAGTGACATGGGAGGACCTGATGGCCTCCGGGTTAATTGTTCACCCGCAGGCGGCCGCCAGGCGTGAGGAAATCGGCAGGAGACTGCGGATCGGCTATGCGAACGGCAAACAATTCTATAAGCGCTGTACGGCGCTGCAAATTACACGGGACGAATTTATGGCTGCGGTTTCTGATTACGAGCAGAACGGAGGCAAGGGCGTATGAAAGAAGATATGCTGATTGCAACGCCGAAACGAACCAAGGATATTATTCAGAAGCATGGCTTCCAATTCAAAAAAAGCCTGGGGCAAAACTTCCTTGTCGATACCAATATTCTACGCAATATTGTAGCTGCCGCTGAGCTGAATGAACGCAAGGGTGCGCTCGAAATTGGCCCTGGAATCGGGGCGTTAACCGAGCATCTTGCGAAGCATGCGGGCGCGGTTACGGCGGTGGAGATCGACGGCAGGCTGATCCCTGTGCTGAATGAGGTGCTCGCGCCTTATTCAAATGTTCAGATCGTGCATGACGATATTTTAAAGCTTGATTTGCATGCGCTATGGAACGAACGTTTCGCGGATCGGGAAGCGGTGAGTGTAGTCGCGAACTTGCCGTATTACGTTACAACTCCGATTGTGATGAAGCTGCTCGAGGAGCGGCTCCCATTTGAGCATATTGTCGTGATGGTTCAGAAGGAAGTAGCGGATCGAATGGCTGCCAAACCGGGAGGCAAAGACTATGGCAGCCTAAGTGTTGTGGTTCAGTATTATTGCGAAACGGAGGTTGTTGCGAACATACCGGCCACTGTCTTTATCCCCCAGCCGAATGTGGATTCAGCCGTGATCCGGCTGACCCGCAGGCGCACACCTGCAGTATCGGTAGCGGATGAGAATTTTATGTTTGAGGTGGTACAAGCCTGTTTCGCTCAGCGGCGCAAGACGATCGCCAATAATCTACAAAGCCGCTATTCGGGTTCTTTGAGCAAGGACGCTGTGAAAGAGATTTTGCTCGAGGCGGGAATTGATCCCGTAAGGCGCGGCGAAACATTATCGTTGCAGGAATACGCAGGGCTGGCGGATGTTCTCAAAATACGCTTGAATTCGATGAAATAGGCGAATGCACCAATTTAATCGGCTCCCCATAAGATAACGGGAGGGAGGCGATGAGCTTGAGGCAAGGCGATCTCGTCACTAGAAAATCGTACGGCAATGACCTGTTGTTCCGGGTGCTTGTTCTGGAATCCGATCGGGCGATCCTGTGCGGCGTTGATTACCGGCTGCTAGCCGATGCGCCCGTGGACGATCTGATCCCGTATGAGGAGCAATCATCTCGCGGAGAAAGAGCGAGCGCATCGGAGAAAATCACGCAAACGACCGCCAAAATACGGCAGTCGCAGCAGCAGCTACGCGAGCGGCTGCACCATGAAATTACGAAGAAGCTGAATGGCTCGCAGCCGTTCTTTGAGGTGCCGGGTACAGTGCTTCATCTTGACGGCGACCGGCATTATCTAGACAAGAGCATGCAGCTGTACAAGGAGCTTCACGTGCCGGCGGAGGGCTTTCATGTCCAGGAATCCCGGATGCCAGAGGCTATCTATCAGCTGCTTCCGACCGTCCGTCCGGATGTAGTGGTGATCACCGGTCATGACGGCTTGTTAAAAAAGCATGGGGACGGTAATAAGCTGCGGCTCGAAAATTACAAGCATTCCCGGTATTTTGTGCAAGCCGTACAAATCGCCCGGAGCTACGAACGGGATCGGGATGCGCTGACAGTAATCGCGGGTGCATGCCAATCGCATTTTGAAGCGCTGCTGCAGGCGGGGGCCAACTTTGCCAGCTCTCCAAGCAGGGTGCTTATCCATGCGCTGGACCCGGTATATATCGCGATTACCGCGTCCTACACACCGATCAGGGAAACGCTGAATATATATGATGTCGTCGGCCATACGTTCAGCGGATTGCAAGGATTGGGCGGGATTGAGACGAGGGGCAGCTATCGGGTAGGGCTGCCGCGGGTTTCGAGTGCGCAATAGCACAACTTTCACAACTTTTTCACCGATTTACGTTGACAACTGCTTTCGACCGCTGATATAATAATACACTTTGTTTGACAAGCCACCTCTTTTTCTGTATAATGGATTAGGAAAGAGGTGGTAGTTGACAATGGCTAAAAATGCGCTATTGGAAATCAAACGCAGCTTGGAAGCCCACGTTGGGCAAAAGATTGTTTTGAAAGCGAACGGCGGAAGACGAAAGACGATTCAAAGAACCGGCGTTCTGGAAGAAACCTACCCTTCTGTTTTCATCGTGAAGCTGGACCAAGAGCAGCATGCATTCAAACGTGTTTCGTACAGCTACGCGGATATTCTCACAGAGTCTGTCGAAGTGACCGTTTGCAACGATAACGGACAAGTTCGAATTACGTACATGCAGCATTGACATAAGAGAAGCGAGAAGCTCCTGGCCGGAAGAAGTTGGCTGGAGCTTCTTGTTTTTGTCCCGGCATAAGGAATAAGCAGCTGTCGCATACTAGGCTTACTGAGACAGCAAGGAGGCTTCCGGCAATGGGACGTAGAAGACGCGGTGTAATGTCCGAGCAGTTGAAATATGAACTGGCGAAGGATCTTGGGTTTTACGAGAAGGTTCAGAAGGACGGCTGGGGCGGTATCACTACGAAAGACGCCGGAAATATGGTGAAGAGAGCACTTCAGATCGCTGAAGGAGCGGTGGCGCGTCCGGATGATCAGCGTCAGTCTGCGAATCATACTTATGCGGGACCGCGAGCAGCTGTGTTTGGGACAATGTCCACCGCAACGACTGGTTTGGTAAGAGGGGCTCCCGTCGTCTCGTCGTATACAGGTTATCCGCCCAGAGGAAATTAATGAAGCTGTCCGTAAGCCTCACCTGGTTTTTTCGCGAATGATGCGAATCCGGGTGGGGCTGATCTTGTTGAATGGACTTCGGCTGTCATTTTTGGATATAATGATCTGAAGCGCGTATTCGCGGACGTTAGAGGAATACGCATGGTTCCAGCCGCTAAAGGAGATTGTGACGTGAAGATTTATGAGAAGGCGCCAGCCAAGATTAACTTGTCGCTGGACGTGCTGCATAAGCGAAATGACGGATATCACGAAGTCGAGATGGTAATGACCATGGTGGACCTGGCGGATCGGCTAACGATGGAGGAGCTGCCCAGGGATACCATTATCATCTCCAGTCAAGTGGGCTTCATTCCGCTGGATGAGAAGAATCTGGCCTTTCAGGCGGCCAAGCTGATCAAAGAGCGATACCGCGTGAACCGCGGTGTGTATATTCACCTGGACAAGCATATCCCGGTTGCGGCGGGGCTTGCGGGCGGAAGCAGCGATGCCGCCGCTACGCTGAGGGGGCTCAACCAGCTGTGGCAGCTTGGAATTCCGGTGGAAGAGCTTAAGGTGCTGGGAGCCGAGCTTGGCTCCGATGTACCCTTCTGCGTGACAGGCGGAACGGCGCTCGCTACCGGGCGGGGCGAGCGGCTGACCAGTATCGAGCCTCCTCCTCAATGCTGGGTCGTATTAGCCAAGCCGCCGATCAACGTATCGACCGCCGATGTGTATGGAAGGCTGAGAGCTTCAGAAATCAAGCGGCATCCGGACACGTCGAGGCTGCTGGACTGTATCCGCAATCAGGATTTCTATGGAATGTGCGATGCGATGGGCAATGTGCTGGAGGAAGTCACTCTTCAGCTTTACCCGGAGGTTAAGCAGCTGAAGGATGCTTTCATGCGACTGGGCGCCGACGGCGTGCTGATGTCTGGCAGCGGACCAACCGTGTTTGGTCTCGTGCTCAAGGAATCAAAGGTGACACGAATTTACAACGGTCTGCGGGGTTTCTGCAAGGAAGTGTACGCCGTTCGGCTGTTAACATAGAAATTCGAGGGGGTGGCAAGGGATTGCCATCTTTTTCTTGCTTAAATACGTATAATAATGGTATATTCTCAATATATTATTCGGGTTTTTGTGTCAGTATATATGACATCCATTGGGGGATAGACCGATGAAAAAACTGAAGCGAAGCGCAAGATTGGTCGAGATGACACAATATTTGCTATTTCGTCCCCATACGCTGATTCCGCTGACCACCTTCGCCGAGCGCTACAGCTCAGCCAAATCCTCCATTAGTGAAGATCTTGGCATCATTAAGGAGGTATTTGAGGAGGAAGGCTTAGGTGAGCTCCATACGATGGCAGGCGCTGCCGGAGGGGTCAAATTTATCCCTACAATGCCGAAGGAAGCTGCCTTAGAAGTCATTCGCAGCATTTGTGAGCGTATGCAGCAGCCGGAACGCATCCTGCCCGGCGGCTATTTATATATGACCGATTTGCTGGGAGAGCCCCGGCTGCTGAACGAGATCGGCAAGCTGTTTGCATCGATATTCGCCGCGCGTGATTTGGACGTGGTGATGACGGTTGAGACGAAGGGGATTCCGCTTGCGTATGCGACAGCGTCACACCTGAATTTGCCGGTTGTCATCGTGCGCAGGGACAATAAGGTGACAGAAGGCTCGGCTGTGAGCATCAACTATGTGTCCGGCTCCAATAAGCGCATTCAGACGATGTCGCTTGCGCGTCGGGCGCTCAAGGAGCAGGCGCGTGTCCTGATCATTGATGACTTTATGAAGGCCGGAGGGACGGTACGCGGCATGATCGATCTGCTGCAGGAATTCAGAGCGACCGTCAAGGGAGTAGGCGTCCTGATGGAATCGGGAGAGCTGCCGGATGAACGATTGGTTGACGAGTATGTTTCGCTGGCGAAGCTGCATGGTGTAGACCCGAAGACGAAGGAAGTCATCATAACACCTGGAAGTTATTTTGAATAAAGCATAGAGAGGTCGATGAACATGTCAACTACCCATAAACCCGTCATCATTGCTACTGATGCAGCCCCAGCTGCGATCGGACCCTACGCGCAGGCCGTTCGGATCGGCAACCTGCTGTTTACTTCAGGTCAGATCCCTTTAACCAAGGAAGGGGTTCTGGTCGAAGGGGGAATTGCTGAACAAACCCATCAGGTATTTGCCAACCTGCAAGGTGTGCTTTCAGCCGTCGGAGCGACGTTGGCCCATACAGTGAAGGCAACTGTATTTCTGAAGGATATGAATACATTCGCGGAGATGAATGCGATTTACGCCTCCTATTTCGGTGAGCACAAGCCTGCCCGTTCCACGGTCGAGGTTGCGAGACTGCCGCGTGATGTGTTGGTGGAAATCGAGCTGATTGTAGCCGTTGAGTAAGCACTGAAGGATTCCTGCCCATATGCAAGGATTGTTTTACTCAAAATACGGGTAGCGCCAACCTCTTCCAGATTATGAGGATGATGTGTACAATGAAGTCAGGTGAATGGTGAGTTATCCATAAAAAATAAATATTCTGAATTTGACAATTTGCAGCAGGATTCTGGAATTTTCTGTGGAATTACATACCAATCCAACTATATTGCTGTCGGTTTGAAGGTGGTGAATGACTATGCAAATTACGGATGTACGGTTACGTCGAGTCAATTCCGAAGGCAGAATGAAAGCGATCGCTTCCATTACGATTGACAACGAGTTTGTTGTCCACGACATTCGGGTCATTGACGGAAATAACGGGATGTTCGTTGCGATGCCGAGCAAGCGGACACCGGACGGGGAGTTCCGGGACATCGCGCACCCAATCTCCTCCGCTACTCGAGAGAAAATTCAAGCTGCAGTTCTGGCGGAGTACGAAAGAGCGGCGGTAGAAGAAGAAGTGATTGAAGAAGGCGCGTAATTTGTCGCTTCAACATCAAATGTTCACAGAGAGCCAAGCAGGCTCTCTTTCTTTTTTTCGTAAAGTAAGATAAGATTCTTAGGGAAATGTCGTTACGGGAGCGGCTCTTGCCGGCTTCCCAATACCCGTGTCGGGAGGGAATCGGTATGAATCGGATGGCGATCGTGCTCGCAGCCGGACAAGGCAAACGGATGAAATCGAAGCTGTACAAGGTGCTTCACCCGGTTTGCGGGATCCCGATGGTGGGTCACGTGTCGAAGCTGCTGGATCGGCTGGGCATTCGGGAGAAAGTGTTTGTAGTCGGCTACGGCGCAGATGCAGTTAAGCAATATTTGGGGGATGGCCAGCAATACGTCATGCAGGAGCAGCAGCTTGGCACCGGACATGCGGCGAAGCAGGCGGAAGCGCTTATCGGTGGGAAAGAAGGCACAACCGTCGTCATTTGCGGGGATACACCGCTTTTTTCCCAGGCGTCTTTAGAGCGAATGCTGAGTATGCACGAGCAAGCGCAAGCTGCCGCGACGGTGTTCACGGCAACAATGGAGGATCCAGCGGGATATGGCCGAGTCATTCGGGATTCGCTGGGTCAAGTGGAGTCTATTGTCGAGCATAAGGATTGCTCGCCGGACCAGACGCAGGTGAAGGAGGTCAACGCGGGTACCTACTGCTTCGACAATCGCAAGCTGTTCGCCGCGTTATCCAAGGTTACGAATGAGAATGCGCAAGGGGAATATTATTTAACCGATGTCATCGGCATTATGCGTGAAGCGGGTGAGACGGTGCTCGCTTATTGTACGCCGGATGCATCGGAGACAATCGGGGTGAACGACCGGGTTGCGCTGGCGGAAGCCGAACGAATCATGCGCAGCAGAACGGTTCGGCAGCTGATGCTGGATGGCGTGACGGTGATTGATCCGGCTTCTACCTATGTTGAACCCGGTGTCGTTGTTGGTTCGGATACTGTACTGTGGCCTGGAACGGTGCTGCGGGGTGCGACGGTGATCGGCTCGGATTGCGAAATCGGTCCGGCAGCCGATATTACAGATTCCGTCCTTGGCGACGGCGTGCAAATCAGGCATTCCGTATTGACGGGGGCGCGAGTATCAGATGCTTGCACCGTCGGTCCGTATGCGTATTTGAGACCGGGCGCCGAGCTGGGACAAGGGGTAAAAATAGGGGATTTCGTCGAAATTAAGAATGCCGTGCTCGAGGAAGGTGTCAAGGTGTCGCACCTGGCCTATATTGGAGACGCGGACGTAGGCAAAAATGTGAATATTGGCTGTGGTGTAATTACGGTGAACTATGACGGCTACAACAAATATCGCACATCGATCGGAGACGATGCTTTCGTCGGCAGCAATTCGAACTTGATCGCACCGGTTCGGATTGGACGAGGCGCATACGTTGTAGCGGGATCTACCATTACGCATGACGTTCCGGACGACGATCTGGCGATCGCGCGTGAACGACAGACGAATAAGACTGGCTATGCGCTCAAGCTGCGTGCCAGATTCGCCGCAAAGAAGAATGGCGGAAGCAAGTAAGAGCATAACCTGGAGGGACGAGAACGCAATGCCATATCGCGATCCAAAGCTGAAAGTATTTACGTGTAATTCTAACCCGGAGCTGGCGAAGGAAATCGTCGATTATATCGGCGTACCGCTGGGCGAGGCGGATGTCATGCGCTTTAGCGACGGTGAAATTCAGGTCCGTGTGAATGAAAGCGTCCGCGGCTGCGATGTATATGTGATTCAATCGACGTCACAGCCGGTCAACGAGCATCTGATGGAGCTGCTGGTCATGGTGGACGCGCTCAAGCGGGCTTCTGCGAAGAGCATTAACGTGGTAATCCCCTATTACGGCTATGCCCGTCAGGATAGGAAGGCACGCTCGCGCGATCCGATTACAGCCAAGCTTGTGGCGAATTTGATTGAAACCGCCGGTGCCCACCGGGTCATTGCAATGGACCTGCACGCGACGCAGCTGCAAGGTTTTTTTGACATCCCGGTAGATCACCTGCTTGGAGTGCCGATTCTGGGTGAGTACTTCCGTAAGAAGGACCTGAAGGATATCGTGGTTGTATCACCGGACCACGGCGGCGTCGTGCGTGCCCGGAAGCTGGCCGACTTCCTCAATGCGCCGCTCGCGATTATCGACAAGCGCAGACCCGAGCCGAATGTGAGCGAAGTCATGAACATTATCGGCGAGGTAGCCGGCAAGACGGCACTCCTAATTGACGATATTATTGACACGGCCGGGACGATTACGCTGGCAGCCTATGCCTTGAAGGAAGCGGGCGTCCGCGACGTGTATGCCTGCTGTACGCATCCAGTGCTCTCCGGTCCGGCGATGCGTCGGCTTGACGATTGCCCGATCGAAGAGGTTGTCGTGACCAACACGATTCCGCTGATCCACGAAAATCCGTCGGCGAAGATCGTATCCTTGTCGGTCGCACAGCTGATGGGCGAAGCGATTATTCGTGTGCATGAGGAGTTGTCCATCTCCACCCTGTTTGAGGATTAAGCGGATGATTTCCCCCTTGGCTGGGAAAGCTGGAAGTAAGGCAGTCGTATGCTTTACTTAAGCTTGTTCTAATGCGAAGGAGGATGTTGGCAATGGCGATTCAGCTCAAAACGGACCACAGAAATACGAATACGAAGCATGACCTCAAAGAGCTGCGGGCAAGCGGTAAAATTCCGGGCGTCCTGTACGGCAAGGCGGTAGGCAGCGCGCTTATCATGGTGGACGAAAAAGAACTCATTCAATTGCTGCGGACGGCGCCGGGTGCAGTGCTGGACGTCGAGGTTAACGGAGCGGGTACGCATCCCGCCATGCTTGGAGAGGTGCAGCGAGATAAGCTTTCTCGCAAGGTGCTTCATATTGATCTGCGTCAGATCAATATGAACGAGAATATTCGTGCGAACGTACGCATAGAGCTGGTTGGCGAGCCTGCGGGAGCTGCGGACGGCGGCATCCTTCAAGGACTGATCCAGGAGGTTGAGGTTCGATGCTTGCCTCAGGATTTGCCGGCCACCATTGAAGCGGATGTATCCGGCCTTCAGGTTGGAGAACACCTGTATGCTCGCGATCTGGTGATGCCGACCGGCGTCGAGCTTCGGTCCAATCCGGACGACTTGCTCGCTACCGTGCTGATGAAGCAAAAGGATGTCCCGCAGGAAAAGGCGGAGGCACAGAAGGAAGCGGCCGAGGCGCAGACGGACGAAGCCGGCGTAGAAGCGACGACAAGTGCATAACGATGAGTGGAGCGGTCCTCGGCGGGCCGCTTTTTTCATGGGAAAGGGCACAGGGTTTGCCAATCACTCGCCCGATAAAGGCATTCTTCGCGGCTTTGCCCTTGAGAGCTTCATGGAGTATAATGGGAAGGATATGAATGAGAAGGCGGGAACGGGCACTATGAAATGGATCGTCGGCCTTGGGAACCCGGGCAGCGAGTATCGCTACACCCGGCACAATGTCGGTTTTATGGCGGTCGATCAACTAGCGTCACGATGGAACATCGAGGTGACGTCAAGCAAGTGCAAGGCGCTCGTCGGGGAAGGACGCATCGGCGGCAAGAAGGTCGCGTTGCTTAAGCCGATGACTTATATGAATTTGTCGGGAGAAAGCGTAAGAGCGTTTATGGACTATTATAAGGCCGATGCGGCGGAGATGCTCGTTCTGTATGACGATCTGGACACGCCCTTCGGCCAGATTCGTCTGCGCTATCAAGGCTCGCCCGGCGGACATAATGGCATCAAATCGATTATTCAGCATACAGGCAGCCAGATTTTCAACCGGGTTCGCATCGGCATCTCCCGGCCGCAGCCCGGTTACGGGATAGCGGACTACGTGCTGTCCAATTTTCGCAAGGAAGAAGAAGCGGGGCTGCAGCAGATGCTGAAGAGTTCCTGCGATGCAGCGGAAGCATGGCTGGCGGAGCCGTTCGAGAAAGTAATGGCTAAATTTAACGCGACGGGAATGAAGGGCTAAGGCGGCGGGTCATACTAGAGGGTATAGCGAAACTCTAGGAGGCATACACATGTCAGTAAAGTATATTTGCCGTCATTGCCGGATGAAGGTAGACGAATGGGCGTATTCAGGTTTTGACGAACGGCTGCTCGGCTTTCAATTCCTGACGGAAGAGGAGCGGGCGGAGATGGTTTCTTACGATCTGAACGGCGATATTACGGTGAATGTCACTTGCGACTATTGCCGTCAAGCGTTGGAGGCTCATCCGGAGCTGGCGCTGGCGCCGAGTCCTCTGCACTAATCAAGCCCAAGCCGTGCACGGGAAAGGTGTGTCTAAGGCATCATGAGAGAGTTGATTGAAATCGTATCCCGCGATTCCGATGTAATGGCGATCGCGGAGGGCGTCAAAGCGGGGATGAAGGAGCAGCTGTTCTCCGGAATTTCCGGCTCCGCCCGGCATGTTATTCTAGCTGCGCTCTATCACAGCGTACAGCGGCCCGTGCTGATTGTTACCCATAATATGTATTCTGCGCAGAAAATTGCCGAAGACGCGGCAGAGCTGCTGCCTCGTGATGAGGTGCTCGTGCTGCCGGGCAACGAATCGATTGCCGCTGAGTCGGCGGTAGCGAGTCCGGAGCTGCTGTCGCAGCGCATTGAAGCGCTTACAAGACTTGCCGAAGGCTTCCGGGGCGTCGTAATCGCACCCTATGCCGCTGTCCGCAAGCTGCTGCCTCCGCCGGAGCGCCTCGCCGGCTCACTGACCGTCCTCCAGCAGGGGCAAGTCATTCCGATGAACTCCGTTGCGGAACGGCTGGCAGAGTTCGGCTACGAGCGAGTGGATCGAGTGGAGGCTCGGGGGCAGATGAGTGTGCGGGGCGGTATTTTGGACGTATTCCCGCTCGTTGCGGAGGCGGCTTGCCGGATCGAATGGTTCGACGATGAGATTGATACGATTCGACTGTTCGATGTTTCCGATCAACGCTCCACGGACAAGCTCGAGCAAATCTCCATTCCTCCGGCACGTGAGGTCATTGCGGATTCGCGCAGAAGAGCGGCGGCTGCCGATCATGCCTATGACTTGCTGCAGACGCAGCTGTCGAAGATGACGGACCGCCAGGCGAAGCAAATGCTGAACCAGGAGATCGGCAAGGAAATCGAGTACTTACGAGAGCATATTTATTTTAACGGAATCTATAAATATACTTCTTTCCTGTTTCCGGAACGGTGTACGCTGCTGGATTATATGCCGAAAGATACGCTGCTGCTGATGGATGAGCCGAATCGACTGCTGGAGACGGTGAAAGAGCTTGAGAAGGATGAGGCGGAGTGGACAACCTCGCTGCTGGCCGAAGGCAAGAGCCTTCCTGCTTTCGTGCTGTCCAAGTCCTATGAATCTCTGTTTCATCACAAGCCGTATCAAACGATATATTTATCTCTGTTCCTCAGACAAATTCCGCACACCCACCCGCAAAATATCGTGAATATGATGTCGCGCTCGATCCAGCATTTTCACGGGCAGATGAATGTGCTGAAGGCGGAGATGGAGCGCTGGAAACGGGCGGGGATTCAAGTGGTCATGACGGCCGCGGATCCGGAACGGGCGGAACGTGTGAGGCGCGTGCTGGAGGACTACCAGATAGAGCCGCCGCAGATTGTTCTGGGCAGCCTGCAGGCCGGGTTCGAGCTGCCTGCGATCAAGCTTGTCGTCATCAGTGAGAACGAGCTGTTCACGCAGAAGCAGCGCAAGCAGCGCAAGGAAAGCCGAAAGCTGGCCAACGCGGAGCGAATCAAGAGCTACATGGAGCTGAAGATCGGCGATTACGTCGTTCATGTCAATCATGGCATTGGCAAATATGTCGGTATCGGGACGCTTGAGGTCGGCGGCATTCATAAGGATTATTTGCATATCGTTTATGCGGGCGGCGATCGGCTGTCTGTGCCGATTGAGCAAATCGACATGGTGCAGAAATATGTCGGCGCCGAGGATAAGGAGCCCAAAGTCTACAAGCTTGGCGGCTCCGATTGGCAGAAGGTCAAGACGAAGGTGCGCTCTTCCGTCAAGGATATCGCCGATGAGCTGATCAAGCTGTACGCTGCCCGTCAAGCGGCCAAAGGATTTGCCTTCGGCAAGGATACGCCCTATCAGCGTGAATTTGAGGACAGCTTCCCGTACGAAGAGACCGTGGACCAGCTTCGCGCGATCGAAGAAATCAAGGGCGATATGGAAATCGGGCGGCCGATGGACCGGCTGCTATGCGGCGATGTCGGCTACGGCAAGACGGAGGTGGCTGTGCGCGCTGCGTTCAAAGCGGCCATTGAA
>JBEPYM010000035.1:0-25822 GCA_041641375.1 Paenibacillus sp. | reverse complement strand
TTACCTATGAGGAAACGGTCAAGCAAATCGGCTATGATGGCGAGCTGCTACGCAATGATGTCGAGGATGGGGCAACCGTCAAAATTTATCGCTTCGCTGCAAAAGGCGCTGCTGAACCGGCTTATGCCGATTTGACCTACATCAACGACAAGCTCAAAACCAAAGTGCAGCTAAATATGGACCCGAAGCTGATCCGAAAGTAAATTCGACCTCCCGGTCGACTGCTCAGGGTGGGATACTCGCTGCCTTATCACTACTGGCAGCGAGACTACGCTAGTCGCTCCGACGAACCCAGGGGTTCTCATCCCGTTCCCTTTCCGCCATGAGTAACTGTTCACAAACCTTCTAGAAAAGGAAATCGACTACAGCTATTATGTCCAAACGGTGACGTATTAAGTGTACATTACATTTGCAGAATCTAACGATACGTGTCAACAGTAACTGTGCCGTTCTCCGTTGCTTCCCGCTCCATCTTTGCGCGTTCCTTAGATTAACAAATAATATTAGTTTTTTTGCAAGAGGGGTATTTGTATTGTTTTTTGTTTCTGCGTTTATGGGAGACATGCATTTTTTCTTGTTATTGCGTATCCCCATTGATCCGCCTTTACCAACTCATTGCGCCCATATTTTATCCGATATCCCCGATATTCCGCTGCATGGTAAGCTACGCTGTTCAGCGTAACGATCCCCACGAACGCTAATTCACGATTTCCTCACTATTTCCCAACCTAACGATATTACACAACGTTATTCCGCCTGTATCACTTGTTTTTCAGCTTGGCGGAAACCAATAAGACTCCTGGGGATCGTTAGATGCGGGAATATGCTCCCCGAGCACAAATAACGCCGCTGGGGATCGTTAGGAAAAACTTCTACCGAAGTACATTCAAGATGAGCGACCGCGATTAAGCGGAAGTTTCTCTTGGTATACAATTTACTCGTTCCTTTGCGGAAACTTATAAATTCTTATATTTCAAATAAAGACGACCTCTCGGTCGTCTACTTGTGATTGACTTATATACGGAAAGGGTGGGATACTCGCTGCCTCATCACTACCGGCAGCGAGACTACGCTAGTCGCTCCGACGAACCCAGGGGTTCTCATCCCGTTCCCTTTCCGCCAACAAAAAAAACGACCATTCCTGGTCGTTCGCTCAATTATGTATGGCGGAAAGGGTGGGATACTCGCTGCCTCATCACTACCGGCAGCGAGACTACGCTAGTCGCTCCGACGAACCCAGGGGTTCTCATCCCGTTCCCTTTCCGCCAATAAAAAAAACGACCATTCCTGGTCGTTCGCTCAATTATGTATGGCGGAAAGGGTGGGATTCGAACCCACGCACGCCTTGCGACGCCTAGCTGATTTCGAGTCAGCCCCCTTGGGCCTCTTGGGTACCTTTCCATTGTTGATGCAGGGTGTCCTCCGAATGGGGACAAAATGTATTGTATCACAAACAAACCCTGCGATGCAACGCCCAATTACAGCCTAATTTTGATCACTGCAGGAACGCACGTTTTTCTTCTTCCGTTCCTTGTCGGAGCACCTTTTTCAGTTTTTTCTCAAACTTCACCCGCGGTACAAGCACACTGTGCTGACAGCCCAGACACTTAATTCGAATATCCATACCCATTCGAATGATTTGCATCTCGTTGCGACCGCAAGGATGCGGTTTCTTCATCATCACGACATCGCCCAGTCCGAATTCCTTCGGCTCCATCCATACCACCCGCTTAGTTTACTTGTCGCGTTACGTGCACCAGCCTCGGATACGGAATCTCAATGCCTTGTGCATCCAAAGCTTCTTTGATTTCCTTATTGGCCCGCCTCGCGATGGAAAATTGCGTATTGGGCTTGCACTCGGCCGTCACTCGAATAATAACCTCCGACTGCCCCAGCGTTTGCACGCCCAGCACACTCGGCTCCTTCACCATATCCGACGATTCCGCATGAATCCGAGTCATCGTCTCCTTGATCACTTCAATAGCCCGGTCAATGTTTTCCTCGTAAGCGATTGAAATATCAATCACCGCGATCGAATTATGCAGCGAAAAATTCGTTACCTGCGTAATGGAACCATTCGGGATAATATGAACCTCTCCCGTCCAGCTCTTAATCCGGGTAACCCGTAATCCAATCTCGTCAACGGTACCTTTCACCTGTCCAATCTGAACTACATCGCCCACCGAAAAGTGGTCCTCAAAAATGATAAAAAACCCCGTGATTACATCCTTTACCAGGCTTTGTGCGCCGAACCCGATTGCGAGCCCAACCACCCCCGCCCCAGCGAGTAGCGGCCCCAGCTTAAAATCTAGTTGCGATAAAATGAGCAGCAATACAATAAAGTTAATCGTGTATGTAAGAACATTATGTACCAGCTTGCCAATCGTCTTCGTTCGCCGGACATCCAGGGTGAGCGGACTTCGCTCCCGTTCGATCATCATCCTGTGAATAATTCCGGATGCTACCCGTAACGCAATACGTCCCGCGATGTAAATCACGATGATTTTAATGCCTGCCTCCAAAAACCGGAGCCACATCGCTTCGTCCGTTACGAACGAAACAACCTTCGTCCGAGCGTCCTCATATTGCATGACGTAGCTGGTTTCATTCATAACGCCGCTTCCCCCCGCTAGACTGCTTGCTAGATTTCTTAGATCGTAACATATTCAGCACCTTTTTTGAAATAGAGCCCCCGTATTTCCACATGCTCACCTTGAATGATGCTTTTCACCTGTTCCAGATCCGACTCAGGAAACTCAATCGACAATGCACAGCCAGCCGTTATTTCCTTCGGTGTCGGCCTGATGTCGATCTCAATTTCTGCATACTCCAGCAGCATTTCCGCCCTCAAGGCCTGCTGTGTAGAATCGAATGCAATCAAGATCGGTCCATCCATCCCATCGCTCCTTATTCCGATCCAAGTCACACACATATCTTTGGAATCTATAACGTATAAATAGTTCTATACTTCCCCATACTAGATATTGTGAGAAGCGTTCTATCAATTCAATTATGTCTACTCTATCCTTGGAGGTCCAGATGAACTTTTCGTTCCCGTTTCCCGCACGCTCGTCCACTCCGAACGAACCAATCAAGCTGCTATATTCCGATCCAACTTGCGCTTCATCGATTGCCGCTCGACTGCAAACCTATATGAGAGCCGTACCTTTTGAACGTGAAATCGTCATTGTCTGCGTTGGCACCGATCGTTCCACTGGCGATGCCCTCGGACCATTAGTAGGCTCCAAGCTCGAGCACATCAGTATTCCCTGTTATGGTACTTTGGATGAACCCGTTCACGCGATGAATTTGCCGCAAACCATTGAAACGATTCAATCCCGGCACAACCATCCGTACATGATTGCCGTTGATGCCTGCTTGGGCCAAACCTCCAGTATCGGCTGCATTCAGCTCGGAGAAGGTCCCGTAAAGCCAGGTGCCGGCGTACATAAGGAGCTCCCACCGGTCGGCAACATTCATATTACCGGTATTGTCAATGTCGGCGGTTTTATGGAATATTTCGTTTTGCAAAATACACGGTTAAACCTTGTGATGCGAATGGCCGATGTAATCGCCAATTCCCTTCACGGCGCAGTATCCGTATGTCGGCCTTATTCGTCCTGCAAAGCCTGACGAATCGCCTCTTTCTCTTCCGGGGATATCGGATATGGAGAGCTGCCCTTCACTAGTGGCTTCGCATACACATAGCTTTCTTCCCTGCTGTGAATGGCGCTCAGCACATATCCATCCTGCTCTTCATTGAGAACAGCCAAGGAAAAACTGAGATCGTTGCCCTGCTCCGAAAATGCATGATACCGAATGATTCCCGTCTTGCCCCGCTGCCGCTTGAGCCGATGCTCGAGCTCCTTCACACGGCTATCCATACTACCGATTTGCTCCTGCTTACGCACCGACTGTTGCTTCAGTTCTGTGATCAACTGTGCAAGATCCGGTATTCCCGTGCTTGCCTCATAAGAACGCAATTGATCGGATAACTTGCGAATTTTACTTCCTAACAAGCTGAATATGACCACCCAGATCACTTGCAGAGCCAGAATTCCAATCCCTATATACGTCAGCGTAAGCTCGTCCATCGCTTCTCCCCATCTGTCTCTTAACTGTAATGGCGGCTAATTTCGGCAACCGCTTCAATCATACGATCGACTTCTTCCTCCGTTGTAAAATAGCCGACACTCGCCCGTACTGCCCCACGTTCCGATGTACCCGCCGTCTCATGGGCCAAGGGTGTGCAATGGTAACCCGAACGAACAGCAATCTCATAGTGTTGATCCAAAATGAACGCTACTTCCGACGAGTCCACATGATCCATGGTAAATGCGACAATTCCCGTTCGATCCTCTCCCAAATCCGGACCAAGAACACGCACACGATCCAGACGGGCAATCCCCTCCATCAAGCGCTGGACAAGCGCCCATTCCTTAGTATGGATCGTTTCGACCGTCTCATTCAACACATAGCTGACACCCTTCAATAAGCCCGCAATTCCCGGCGTATTCGGTGTTCCGGATTCGTAACGGTCTGGTCGTACGGATGGCTGCTCCACCTTCTCCGATTGACTGCCCGTACCGCCGTGCAGCAGCGGCTCCAACTCCACATCCGGTGCGATATATAAACCGCCTGTCCCTTGTGGTCCCAGCAGCCCCTTATGTCCCGGGAATGCAATCATATCGAGCTCCAGCTTGTCGTTGCGTAAAGGCAGGATGCCGGCTGTTTGAGCTGCATCCACGAGCATACGGATTCCCGCTGCGCGCGTCAGTTCACGCAGCTCCTCGAGCGGGATGATAGAACCCAGCAAATTTGAACTATGATTAACAATGAGCAGGCTGGTGTTCGACTGTATACTTCGTTTCACATGATCGATTTCAATACGGCCCCTCGCATCAGCCTGCACATAGGTTAGCTGTACCTGATGTTTCGTTCGCAAATATTCCAGCGGCCTTCTTACCGAATTGTGCTCCACCGATGTACAGATAACATGATCGCCTGGCTTCACAAACCCTTTGATTGCTAGATTTAACGCTGCCGTTGTGTTTAACGCGAATGCAATGTCATTCGGATTTCGAATTCCCATTAGCTTCGCAGTCGCTTTCCGCGTATCAAACAGGATACGGCTCGCCTCTACGGCCATACGGTGACTGCCGCGTCCCGGGTTCGCTGCCACATGTTCGATACACGCCGCAACCGCCTCCGCTACACCCGGAGCCTTTGGCCATGACGATGCAGCATTATCCAAATAGATCATTTCCATCCCCCTTTACGGAAAGAAACGTACCGTGGCTGCAAGCGCCGAGCCGGTACGTATTCTTGCTGTTTATGATATTTTCCCTTGCAGCAGCTCTAATAATCGCTCCAGGTCATCTTTGGTATAAAAGGAAAATTCGATTTTACCGCGATCCTTTTGATGCTTAATTTTTACCGTTGTACGGAAGGTTTCTCTGAGAACCTCTTCTTGCTGACGTATATACGGGTCCTGCTTCTTGTCCTTCGCGACAGCCTGCTTCACTGTCTTCCGCTGGTCAAGAGCCTGGATTCGTTCCTCAAGCTCGCGTACGCTCCATTCTTCCTCAATCGCCTTTTGAGCCAGCTCTGTCATCAGCTTCTCATTTTTCAAGCCGGCAATTGCTTTCGCATGCCCCATCGACAATGTTCCACGTGAAACAAATTGCTGAATTGCTTTTGGAAGCTGCAGCAAACGGAGAAAATTCGCAATGTGCGATCTCGATTTCCCGACCTTCATCGAGAGCTCCTCCTGCGTCATCCGGAACGTGTCGATGAGAGCTTGGTAGGCCAATGCGATTTCCATTGCATTTAAATCCTCACGCTGCAAGTTTTCGATCAACGCGATCTCCATCACCTGTTGATCGGTGAACTTTCGAATAACTGCAGGTACAGTAGCAAGTCCGCTTCGTTGAGCAGCTCTCCATCTGCGTTCCCCTGCGATAATTTCGAAGCCCTTCAGCACACTTCGAACAATGATAGGCTGAATAACCCCATGTTCCTTGATCGAAGCAGCCAGATCGTTAATGCCATTCTCATCAAAGGTTTTCCGTGGCTGATACGGATTAGCGCGTAGCTGGGTAACCGGTATTTCGACTACCTTGTCATCATCGTTAATATGAAGTGCCGGAATGAGTGCATCAAGTCCTTTGCCTAATCGCTTATTCAACATGCAACACTTCCTTTGCCAATTCCATATAAACTTCAGCCCCTTTGGAGCGAGGGTCGTACGTAATAATGGATTGTCCATGGCTCGGTGCTTCACTTAACCGTACATTGCGAGGAATAATCGTTTGATACACCTTTTGCTGGAAATACTTTTTCACCTCTTCAATGACTTGAATTCCTAAATTCGTTCGTGCATCAAACATGGTGAGGAGTACACCTTCGATTTGAAGCGTTGTGTTCAAATGCTTCTGCACGAGTCGAACCGTATTCAATAGCTGGCTAAGTCCTTCCAACGCGTAATACTCACATTGAATCGGAATAATAACGGAGTTAGCGGCTGTGAGTGAATTCACAGTCAGTATTCCTAAAGAAGGCGGACAATCGATCAGGATATAATCAAACATATGACTGACGAGCTGCAGTGATTTCTTAAGCCGGACCTCTCTAGAAATCGTGGGAACGAGCTCGATCTCAGCGCCAGCCAGTTGAATCGTTGCCGGTATAATTTTAAGATTGGGCAAGTTTGTGTCCATGATGGCATCCTTCGGATGCACATCATTGATAATCACATCATAAATGCAGTACGTCACGTCCGCTTTATTGATCCCGATACCGCTCGTCGTATTCCCTTGTGGGTCTATATCGACAAGCAAGACTCGTTTGCCTAGTGCGGACAAAGATGCCCCCAGATTAACCGAAGTCGTTGTTTTACCGACCCCGCCCTTCTGGTTTGTAATTGCAATAATTTTGGACAAAATAAAGTCACCTCAACCTACTCTACATAAATACAACCTGTCGGACAAATCCGTTGGATAGCATTCTGCGGCATCTCGTGGGCAAAGAAGAAAAAGAAAACGGCTTTCGCCGTCTCCGTCGCGTGACATACCCTATTAAGAGGGTTTCTTGGGGATATGAATAATAATTTCGTAGTGGTCCTCAAAGTCCTGTTCCTTCGTCTTAATTGGCAATCCCGACCCTGTGACCATTTCAACCGATTGACGAATCGTGTTAACGGCCAGACGAATGTCCTTTGAGAACGATATACGCTTGGACTTCTTTATTTTGGTTGCTTCCAGATAGAAGGCAACTCTCGTTTCCGTTTGCTTCACATTTAGTTCTTTCGAAATAATCTCTTGAAGAACCTTTACCTGCATGTCTTCCGTATCAAGCGGCAATAATGCGCGAGCATGCCGCTCCGTAATTTTACGCTCGAGCAAGGCTTGCTTAACCGGTTCCGATAATTGAAGCAATCGAATCTTATTGGCAATCGTGGATTGGCTCTTGCCTAACCGTTGTGCCAAACTTTCCTGTGTTAATTGATGCAGCTCCAGCAGTTGTTGATAAGCAACCGCCTCTTCAATGGAAGTCAACCCTTCACGTTGCAGGTTCTCGATCAAAGCAATGGATGCAGCTTGGGAATCGTTGATTTCGCGAACGATCCCTGGAATAGTAGGGAGGCCAAGCTTCTTTACTGCCCGAAGCCTGCGTTCACCTGCAATCAATTCAAATTTATGGTTGCGTACCCGTACAATAATCGGTTGAACGACACCGTGCGTCTTAATCGTTTGGCATAGCTCGTCCAATCGATCATCATCAAAGATAGTTCTAGGTTGATAAGGACTGGGAACGATCTGGTCAACAGGTAGCTGTTTTACTTCGTCTGCCTGGGAACGCTGCTCTGGGATGCCGAATAATTTGCTGAACGGTTCTTTCATGACCTTACCACCTATCTTCAAAGCATATCATCATTAATTCTCTATGTCATTCCCATTTTCCTGCATGATTGAAAAACTTCTATCGAGGTCAGACACGTTTTCGTATCGATAATCGATACGAATGTAACCCGTAATACCGCATTACTCTTGACCTTTGAGCGTACGGAATCCCACCGTCTCCCTCATCCTCATATTTTGATTATATTCCTCACAAACATGCCCACAAACAACGAACTTCATTCTACCTTCAAACCGACGTAAATGCAAACAACGACACCTCATCGAGATGTCGTTGTTTCACGTGGAACAAAACAAACGATTTATAAAGGTTGCTTAGCAGGTTCCCCTGCTTTTCTCGGATATTTGGATGGTGTAACTCCCAACTTCTCTACAACGATGAGATGTCGCTCCGATTTCTCCACCGGAAGAACAAGTGAATGAATGGCTTTGATCGAACCCCGAAGCTCCGTTAAGCTGCGGTCTGCAGCCTGGGCTTCTTCTTCCGGATTTGTACCTTTCATTGCCACGAATAAACCACCTGATCTGACAAACGGCAAGCATAACTCATTCAATACATTGAGCTTGGCAACCGCACGAGCTGTAACAAGGTCAAAGCGATCACGAAGCAGTTGTTTTCTTCCTGCATCCTCCGCTCTGCCATGAATGCATGCTACTTCCCCTAAGCCCAGCTCTGCAGCAACATGCTGAAGGAAACCGATGCGCTTCGATAAAGAATCAACGATCGTGAGCTTCAAATGCGGGAACGCGATTTTAATCGGTAACCCAGGGAAGCCTGCCCCTGATCCGATATCGGCAATCGTATGTATCCCCCCAACGGGGACATGCATCGCTAACGTAAGCGAATCATAGAAATGCTTCACATACACTTGTTCCCGTTCCGTAATCCCAGTCAAATTCATACGTTCGTTCCATTCAACGAGCAGCCGATAATAGTGATCGAACTGCTCCAGCTGTCGATGATTCAGATGGATTCCTTGCTTGCCAAGCAGCTCGACATAGGTTTGATCCATGACGTTCATGACGAATGCCTCGCTGCGATGACTCGATTGTAGTGCTCGACGTAGACAAGCAGGATGGAGATATCGGCAGGTGTTACCCCTCCAATTCGAGATGCTTGCCCGATTGAAATCGGACGTATTTTGGCCAGCTTCTGCTTGGCTTCCGAAGCCAAGCCATGGATCACGCTGTAATCGATATCTTCCGGAATACGCTTCTGTTCCATTTTTTTCAGACGTTCAACCTGAACAAGCTGCTTCTCGATATATCCGGAATATTTCACCTGAATTTCGACCTGCTCCTTCATTTCGTCCGACAAGTCATATGGGGAAGGCGACAGCTTTTCTATATGAACGTACGTAACCTCCGGACGACGCAGCAAGGTCAAACCGTCAACCGTATTGGTAAGCGGTGCCGTATGGAGTTCGGCAAGCAGCTGTTGAACGGAATCATCCGGCCTGACCTTGACGGAACGCAGTCTTTCAATCTCGAGCTGAACACGTTCCTTCTTCTGACTGAAAGCATGGTAACGTTCTTCGGAAATCAAACCGATCTCATATCCGATCGGCGTCAATCTCAGGTCGGCATTGTCATGCCGGAGCAGCAATCGATATTCCGCTCTCGATGTAAGGAGCCGGTAAGGCTCATTCGTGCCTTTCGTAACCAGATCATCGATCATAACACCAATATAGCCCTCAGAACGATCTATAATGACAGGCTCCTTGTTCTGAACCTTTCTTGCGGCGTTAATACCAGCCATAACACCTTGTCCTGCGGCTTCTTCATAACCGGAGGTACCATTAATTTGTCCAGCAGTGAACAACCCGGAGATCACCTTCGTCTCTAGCGTCGGCTTAAGCTGAGTAGGAACTACCGCATCATATTCAATTGCATAGCCCGTTCGCATCATTTCAACCTGCTCAAGTCCAGGTATGGATCGGAGGATTTTCAGCTGTACATCCTCAGGCATACTTGTAGACAAACCCTGCACATAGTATTCAGACGTATTTCGACCCTCAGGCTCGAGGAAAATTTGATGCTTCGGTTTATCGGCAAATCGAACGATTTTATCTTCAATTGACGGACAATAACGAGGCCCAGTCCCTTCGATGGCTCCGGAAAACATTGGCGCTCGATGCAAGTTGTCATTAATAATCATGTGTGTCGCTTCACTCGTGTACGTAAGCCAACAAGGAAGCTGCTTCTCATCCGGACCCTTCTCTGTCACATACGAGAAAAACTTGGGAGACTCATCACCGGGTTGAATTTCCGTCTTCGTAAAATCAATCGAATCCCGATGTACCCGCGGCGGTGTACCCGTCTTAAACCGGACGAGCTCAAGTCCCAGTTCCTTCAAATGATGAGAAAGCTGAATCGAAGGCTGTTGATTGTTCGGACCGCTCTCATACATCAGCTCACCCATAATAACTTTCCCTCGAAGATATGTTCCGGTTGTTAAAACGACGGCTTTCGCATGATACTGCGCGCCTGTCTTGGTTTCCACACCAAACACACGTTCCTCTTCCACTAACAACCGTTCCACCATTCCCTGGCGAAGCGTCAGACCTGGTGTTTGCTCAATCGTCTCTTTCATGACATGCTGATACAGAAACTTGTCGGCCTGTGCACGAAGAGCATGTACGGCTGGACCCTTCCCCGTATTTAGCATCCGCATCTGAATAAACGTTTTATCAATATTTCTTCCCATTTCACCGCCTAACGCATCGATTTCCCGAACAACATGCCCTTTGGCCGGTCCACCGACAGACGGATTACAAGGCATAAAAGCGACCATATCAAGGTTAATCGTCAGCAACAACGTTTGACATCCCATGCGTGCGGAAGCAAGCGCCGCTTCACATCCGGCATGACCGGCTCCGATAACGATGACATCGTAATGACCTGCGTGATAACCCATGTCTTTCTCCCTCCTTGGTGCGGTTTTTCTCCTAAATCCCGCACAAATGTTATTTTCCCAAGCAAAATGAAGAGAATATCTCATCCAAAAGTGAATCAGATGCAGTATCCCCCGTAATTTCACCAAGATATTCCCATGCTCGCCTCACATCAATCTGAATCATATCAATCGGTATACCATCACCTACAGCTATGATTGCTTCATCCAAGGCAAGCAATGCTTTCTTCAGCAATTGTATATGTCTTGCATTGGAAACATATGTTATATCAGCAGAATCCAGCTTTCCCTCAAAAAAAAGCAGTGATATTGCCTTCTCCAACTGCACCAAGCCTTCCTGCTTCACCAGTGACAGCCTCACAATACGTTCAGCCGGTATGTACCGTTCCAGGCTCGCAACCGAAAGACGTTGAGGCAGATCCATTTTATTAAGAACAAGAATACAAGAACGATTCGACATTCGCTCTAGAAGCCGCAACTCCTCCTCTTCAAGCTCACTGTTTGCGTTCAGCACGAGTAACACCAGGTCCGCCTGCTCTAATGCACTACGCGATCGTTCAACACCGATTCTTTCGACGACATCCGTCGTTTCTCGAATACCAGCCGTATCAAGAAGACGTAGCGGTATCCCGTTCAAAGAGACATATTCCTCGATAACATCGCGCGTAGTTCCCGGTATATCTGTAACAATAGCACGATTATCCTGAGCCAATGCGTTTAAGAGCGATGACTTGCCAACGTTCGGCTTACCGACAATAACAGTCGTAATCCCTTCGCGCAGCAGTTTACCTTGATCGGCCGTTCGAAGAAGCTCACGAATATTATGAATAGCTGAATTGCTTTGTTCGACGATATAAGCATGTGTCAGCTCTTCTACGTCGTGTTCCGGATAGTCAATGTTCACTTCAATATGGGCCATCGTCGCAACGAGCTGTGCACGTAAGGCTTGAATACGCTTCGACAAGATTCCCTCTGTTTGTTTCATTGCAATGTGAAACGCACGGTCGGACTTTGATCGAATCAGATCCATTACCGCTTCCGCTTGCGACAAATCAATACGTCCATTAAGAAATGCACGTTTCGTGAATTCACCAGGCTCCGCCAATCTCACCTGCTGCTCAAGCAATAAATCAAGCACCTTCTTGACGGCCACAATTCCACCATGACAGCTGATTTCAACCACATCTTCCATTGTAAACGAACGTGGTGCCCTCATGATCGTGACGAGCGCTTCCTCCAATCGTTCCGTACTTCCGGGGCGAACAATCGAAGCATAATGCACTGTATGAGAAACAGCACGAGTGAGCTTTTCTTTCGTTCTTACTATCGATTCCACTACATGAATAGCATCTGGTCCACTCACCCGAATAACAGCAATTCCACCCTCGCCAAGCGGAGTAGAGATCGCGGCAATCGTATCGAATAACATTCGCCCCCTCCTTTCTTTATCCATTTTGCCCTAGTTGCAAAAAAAGCAATGACCCCGATTGGAAATCACAGAGTCATTGCGGAAATTCGGTTTCTTAACGAAGTGCGATCACGATTCTACGATTCGGCTCTTCACCTTTGCTGTACGTTCGCACAGTTGGGTGATTTTGCAGGTAATAATGAATTACCTTACGTTCTTGCGGCGACATGGGTTCAAGAACAACCTCACGTTTCGTCTTGACGACTCTGCCCGCGAGACGCTCGCAAAGCTCCTCCAATGTCTTCTTCCTCTTCTCACGGAAATGCTCCGCATCAAGCACAATCCGGATATGAGAACCGGAAATCCGATTCGCTACAATGTTAATCAGATACTGAAGTGCATCGAGAGTTTGTCCGCGGCGACCAATAACAATCCCGATATCATTGCCGCTAATATGGAGCAAGGTTTCGCCATCGCCATAATCAGATGCTTCAACCGTAGCTTGTACACCCATGGCCGAAAGCACTTCGATCAGGAATGCTGCCGTTTCTTCAATCGGATTCGGAATCAACGTCAGCTCCACCTTCGCATCTCTAGAACCAATCAAACCGAACAGACCCTTGGAAGGCTGCTCCAATACGACGATGTGGACTCGATCCTCCGCAACGCCCAATTGAGATAGCCCAAGTCGTACAGCATCCTCGACGGTTTTCCCGTAAGCGACTGCTTTCTTCTCCACTATTGAACACCCCGAGTCGGGGACGCATCCTTACGCATATCCCCATAGATAAAGTAGGATTGCACAATTGTAAAGATATTACCGTAAACCCAGTACAGGGCGAGTGCTGAAGGGAACTGCATCGCCATAACGAAAATCAATACCGGGAATATAAGCATCAACGTTTGCATTTGCGGATTCGGCTGAGCAGGCATGACTTTGTATTGCAAATATGTCGTAATTGCAGCCAAAATCGGCAGTACCCAAATGTTAGGTTCTCCAAGCTGCATACCCAGGAACGTATGCCCCGCAATATGCGAGTTCCGCATAATTGCATTATAGAGCGCAATCAGGATTGGCATTTGGACTATAAGCGGGAAACATCCAGCAAGCGGATTGACGCCGTTGGACTGAAACAGCTTCATCGTCTCTTCCTGTTGTTTCTTTGGATCGTCCTTATACTTATCACGAATTTTTTTCAAATCCGGCTGTAGCAGCTGCATTTGCTTCGAGCTCTTATACTGCTTCAAAGTTAAAGGCAATACAAGAAATCGGATAATGATGGTGACGACAAGAATAGACAAACCATATTGTCCGCCGAACAATTCAGCAAACCAGTCGAGACCAAACGAGAGAGGAAAGACAAAATACTTGTCCCAAATACCATTGTTCGGATCAATCGGATTCGTAGCTGGGTCGACAGCCGAGCACCCGGCCAAAGCCAACACGCTCAAAAGCAGAACGGCAAGTAAAACACGATTACGTGACAAAACGTTGTCCTCCCAACCTACTGTATCACCATTCACTATACCATATCTCTTCGTTGAAAGAAAACAAGCACTCCAGCATCATGATTTCTTGTACAAACCGGTACGCTTGATCACGTGAATTACACTCTTCTGAAGCTCTGCAAACTCCATCTCAAGAGCAGGCTTCCTTACAATGAAGACCAGATAATAACCTGGAGCGATCGAAGCTTCCATACCTCTAATTATTTCTTTCAACACTCGTTTCATACGATTTCGAACAACAGCGCCGCCAATTTTCTTGCTGATTGAAATGCCAGCACGAAAAGCGGGTTCCCCGGCAACCGGTAAATAATACACAACAAGCTGATGATTCGCCGCAGACTTCCCGTATTTATATACTTTCTGAAAATCGTCGCGCTTTTGCAGCCGAAGCTCCTTTTGCATCGATGCTCCCTGCCCTCCGCTTGGCAATGCCTGTACATGTGAAAAGAAGGCCACTGTTTAGTGGCCTTCCCGCTGCAATATTACGCGCTCAATACTTTTCTGCCCCTCTTGCGGCGAGCAGCCAGAACCTTACGGCCGTTCTTCGAGCTCATCCGCTTGCGGAAACCATGATTCTTCTTACGCTTGCTCACATTGGGTTTAAACGTCGGACCCATCTATGACACCCCCTTAAGGAAATACGCCTCAAAAAAAACGCCTTTTTCAATTAAACCACGATGGTACGTAAAAGTCAAGAAAGTCGAGTTATAAGAAAAACTTCTATCGACGTACATTCAAGATGAGCGACCGCGATTAAGCGGAAGTTTCCCGTGGTATATCAAAAATAATACTCATCAACATGTGGATAGACGAATTCCGACAACTTTCCTCAATCACAGAATGTAAACAAGATATTAACAATATGTAGTGGTGTGAATAAAAATTGACCACAAGGGATTGAAATTGTGGATAAGAAAAGCTTTTCGTTGAAATAGAGGCTTGATTTTGCTATCATAGAGTTGTTTTCACCCTGTGGATGAACGTGAAAATCCACTAATTTATACACATGCTGTGGATAAGTATGTGAACATGTTTTTAACCTCTGCATAACGCCCTTGTTCATAAATCGAGTTTTGTGGACAAATTTCGACACATAGCGTCATTACAAGAACATCTTTGCTTACGCAGTGAACATGAAGGAGTGAACTCATACGTGGACACCCCTCCCAATGAGATGTGGCAGAACGTATTGCTTACAATGCAGAGCACGATCAACAAGCCCAGCTACGATACCTGGTTGAAAGCAACCAAAGCGAATGTATTCACAGAAACAGAACTTGTTGTGATCGCACCCAACAACTTTGCCAAAGACTGGCTCGACAAACGTTATCGGGATATCATACGCAAGGCCGTTTTGGAAGCTACAGGTAGACAAGTATCTGTAAGTTTTATTGAACTAGATCACGCGCAAGCTACAACTCAGGAGCCTCCACCGGTTCCGACACAGCAGCCGGTTAAAGCCAGATTGACCGAAGAAGGCTATGCACCCATGCTCAATCCGAAATACACATTCGATACGTTCGTAATCGGCTCCGGCAACCGGTTCGCCCATGCGGCATCACTCGCGGTCGCAGAAGATCCGTCCAATTCATATAATCCGCTCTTTCTTTACGGCGGTGTCGGGCTTGGAAAAACTCATCTTATGCATGCGATCGGGCATTATATTCTGCAGCACAATCCGAACAACCGTGTTATGTATATTTCCTCTGAAAAATTTACCAATGAGTTTATTAATGCAATTCGAGATAACCGCGGCGAAAGCTTCCGCAGCAAGTATCGAAATATGGATGTGCTTCTCGTCGACGATATTCAATTTATCGCCGGCAAAGAATCGACTCAGGAAGAGTTCTTTCATACCTTTAATGAGCTCTATGAAGCAGGCAAGCAAATTATTTTGTCCAGTGACCGACCGCCCAAGGAAATAACGACACTTGAAGACCGGCTTCGCTCCCGATTCGAATGGGGGCTCATTACTGATATTCAGCCACCTGACCTAGAGACGAGAATTGCAATCCTGCGCAAAAAAGCAAAAGCAGAAAATCTGGAAATTCCCAATGAGGCGATGATGTACATAGCAAGCCAAATTGATACTAATATCAGGGAGCTCGAAGGAGCACTGATTCGCGTCGTGGCGTATTCATCCCTTGTCAATCAGGACATAACAGCAAATCTTGCGGCGGAGGCACTGAAGGATATTATCCCTTCAAGCCGTCCGCGAATGATAACAATTGCCGATATCCAACAGAAGGTCGGCGATTATTATGGACTCAAGCTGGAGGATTTCAAAGCACGCAAAAGAACAAAGCAGGTTGCCTTCCCAAGGCAAATTGCCATGTATTTATCAAGGGAGCTGACGGACTACTCGCTGCCCAAGATCGGCGATGCGTTCGGCGGCCGCGATCATACCACTGTCATCCATGCTCATGATAAAATATCGGAATCACTCAAACAGGATCAAGATTTGTACAAAATCATAAATATGATTCGCGAAAAGATTAAAAATCCTTCATAATGAAGTCACCGAACCTGGGGATAGCGGGAAAGCCTATGCACACTTTATACACATGTGGATAGGCTTGTCCTTTTTAGGGTTTGCCCGCCTTATCCACATATTCACCGCACCTACTGCTATTACTATATATTTTAAATATTAATTTAGAGGTATAAATAAGGAGGAACTCATGAAGTTCACGATCGACAAACATTGGCTGAATGAAGCAATCAGCCATGTCAGCAAAGCGATATCACCACGCACTGCAATACCAATCCTGCTTGGAATCAAATTTGATGTGCAAAATGACGGCATCACATTGACTGCAAGTGATACGGATATTTCCATTCAGCGATTTATTCCTGCTTTTTACGAGGATCGATCCATCGCTGAAATCGAACAAACCGGAAGCATGGTGATTCCTTCCAAGTTTTTTGTCGATCTTGTTCGCAAGCTTCCATCCAACGAAGTTCATATCGAACGCAAAGACAGACAACAGGTCGTTATTCGTTCCGGTTCATCTGAAATTGTACTGTCCGGACTTGATGCGGATGAATTTCCTACGCTGCCAAGCCTGGAGGAGCAGCAATCATTCCAGATCCAGAGCGATCTGCTTAAATCGATGATCCGTCAGACTGTATTTGCTGCAACAACGAATGAATCAACACCGATACTGACTGGAATTCTTTGGAGCTTGCATGAAGGTATGCTTAAATTTGTTGCAACCGATCGTCATCGGCTTGCAAGTATCGAGCTGCGACTTCCCGATACGGATACTGTCCAATTTGGTAATATCGTCATTTCATCCAAAACGATGAATGAGCTTTCAAAGCTGCTGCCTGATAACGATCAGAAAATCGAGATTATCGTCGCTGATAATCAGATGCTGTTCAAAATCGATTTCATGCTGTTCTATTCCCGGATTCTGGACGGAACTTATCCGGATACAACCAAGATTATTCCGCAAACCTACAAAACAGAACTTGTTTTTCACACGAAACAACTTTCCGATGCAATCGATCGCGCTTATCTGATGTCCAAGGAAGAACGAACGAACATTGTTCGCATGGTTTCGCTGGAAAACGATATGATCGAGGTTTCATCGAGTTCAACGGAAATCGGTAAAGTAACCGAACAAATCATCCCGATCGAACATATTGGCGAATCGCTAAAAATTGCATTTAATTCTAAATATATGCTTGATGCACTCAAAGTCATTGATAGTGAGTCAGTTCGAATCGGTTTTACTGGCGCAATGAGTCCGATGATTGTAAAACCGAATGAACCATCAGGCATTATGCACCTGATCCTTCCTTACCGGACAACCAACTAATAAATTATTTATGGAGAAAGGCGATGCTGCCGGATGCAGGCCAAAGAAGTTCCCATCCACACGGAGTATATTACGCTCGGTCAAATGCTTAAGCTTGCTGATTGCATCTCCACCGGAGGGCAGGCCAAGCCTTTTCTGAGCGAGGTGCCGATTCGCGTTAACGGGGAGCCGGAGCAGCGCCGCGGTCGCAAGCTTTATACAGGCGATCACATCGTCGTAAAGGGCTTCGGAGCGTTTGTGATCGTCTCATCCCTATAGGAAGCTTGGAGGCAGACCGATTGTTAGTACGCAGCGTTGCACTGACGAAATATCGAAATTATGACAGCCTGTCTCTTGAAACCGGCAATCGGATTAACTTGTTCGTTGGTCCGAATGCGCAAGGCAAGACGAACTTGCTGGAGGCGCTATTTGTCCTCTCGATTACAAAATCGCATCGGACCCATAAGGATCGGGAGCTGATCCGCTGGAATGCTGAACGCGCCGTTCTGCAGGCATCCGTGGATAAGAAGTATGGGCCGGTTGCATTGGAGGTCGCGGTATCCGCCGGCGGGAAAGCGGTCAAAATTAACGGACTGGAGCAGCGTAAGCTGAGCAGCTACGTAGGAGCACTGAATGTGGTTATGTTTGCGCCGGAGGACCTTGATATTGTCAAAGGTTCTCCGGCTGTTCGGCGCAGATTCATGGATATGGAGATTGGGCAAATTCAGCCGATGTATCTATACGAGCTATCCCAGTATCAAAAGACGCTCGCCCAACGAAACAACTTTCTCAAGCAGCATCACGGTACGTTGTCGGTCGCTTCGCAAACGATGCTTGACGTATGGGATGAACAGTTGGCAACGTATGGTATTAAAATTATGAAAAAACGTCAAAACTTTATAGGTAAGCTCCAAAAATGGGCGGAGTCGATCCACGGCGGTATCACCAAACAGCAGGAATCTCTCCTTATTCGCTATTCGCCAACGCTTGATATGGAACGGAATGAGGAAGAAACTGTTTTCTTTGAGCGATTTATGATAAAGTTATCACAGATGCGGGAACAGGATGTGCGCCGAGGAACGACGCAATTCGGACCGCATCGTGATGATGTCCACTTTTTTATCAATGGGAACGAGGTTCATGTATTCGGATCTCAAGGTCAGCAGCGTACAACAGCGTTATCACTCAAGCTGGCCGAGATTGAGCTTATCCATGAAGAAGTCGGTGAATATCCGATTCTTTTGCTCGACGATGTGTTGTCGGAGCTGGATCAATACCGGCAGACGCAACTGATCGAGACGTTCCAAAGCAAGGTCCAAACGTTCGTAACGACCACGGGCGTGGAGGCAATCGATTTCTCCAAATTGGACGATGTGGGTATCTATCATGTTCTTGACGGCACGGTAAGAAAGGGCTGAGACGATGTTTATTCATATCGGCGGCGAGAAAATCATTCAGGCCACGGAGCTCATCGCAATCTTTGATATTTCCATCGAGGAATCTTCGAAAATCTCGAAGCAATTCGTATCCTATGCCAGCAAGAACAAAAATATGGTTGTAATCGGCGAGGAGGAAACGAAATCCGTCGTCGTAACGAAGACGAAGGTTTACTATTCCCCCATCTCATCGACAACGCTCAAGAAACGGGTCAATCATCCATTATCCTTCTAACAGGATCATTTTTCTATACACATCATCTCTGAAGTCATTGCAGATTACGGAAGCAGGTGGAACGGGTGTCACTGAATCAACATACGTACGATGAAAGTCAGATTCAAGTGCTGGAAGGTCTTGAGGCGGTTCGCAAACGGCCCGGCATGTATATCGGCTCGACAAGCGGCCGGGGACTTCATCACTTGGTTTGGGAAGTCGTCGATAATAGCATCGACGAAGCGTTGGCTGGGTATTGCACAAATATCGATGTCATCGTGCACATTGATAACAGCGTTACCGTTATTGATAATGGCCGCGGAATTCCAGTCGGCGAGCATCCGAAGCTGAAGAAGGCAACCGTTGAGGTTGTCATGACTGTTCTGCACGCAGGCGGCAAATTCGGAGGAGAAGGTTATAAGGTTTCGGGAGGTTTGCACGGGGTCGGGGTATCCGTCGTAAATGCGCTGTCCGAGAAGCTGATCGTTCAAGTACGCCGCGAAGGCAAGGTGTACGAGCAGGAATATCGCCGAGGGGCGCCTCAATACGATGTACGGCAGATTGGAGAATCGGAGCATTCCGGTACGACGGTCACTTTCAAGCCGGACACGGAAATTTTCACAGAGACAACCGAATACGACTATGATATTTTGCAGTCCCGTATTCGCGAGCTTGCTTTCCTGAATAAAGGCATTACGATTACGCTCCGTGATGAACGATCGAATCAGGAAGTAACGCATCGCTACGAAGGGGGCATCGTCTCGTTCGTCGAATGGTTGAATCGCAACCGCGAGCCGCTTCATCTTGCTCCGGTTTACGTAGAAGGTACCAAGGAGCATATTCAAGCAGAGATCGCTCTTCAGTACAACGATTCCTATACCGAGAATATTTATTCCTTCGCGAACAATATCAACACCCATGAAGGCGGTTCGCACGAGTCCGGTTTCAAGAGCGCGCTTACGCGCGTCATTAACGACTATTCCAAGAAATTTAATTTGGTCAAGGACAACGAATCGAATTTAAGCGGCGATGATGTGCGGGAGGGTTTGACGGCCATCATTTCGGTGAAAATTCCGGAGCCCCAGTTTGAAGGACAAACCAAGACGAAGCTCGGCAACAGTGAAGTTAGAGGTATTGTGGAATCGATGTTTGCCGAGAAATTTATGTCCTTCCTTGAGGAAAATCCATCTGTTGGGCGGAAGATTGTAGAGAAGGGACTCCAGGCTGCCCGGGCAAGGGAGGCTGCACGTAAGGCGCGAGAGCTTACGAGGCGTAAAAGTGCGCTTGAAGTTTCATCGCTGCCTGGTAAGCTGGCTGATTGCTCTTCCAAGGACGCTTCGATCAGTGAGCTGTACATCGTTGAGGGCGACTCGGCGGGCGGCTCTGCCAAGCAAGGAAGAGACCGTCATTTCCAGGCGATACTCCCTCTACGTGGGAAAATATTGAACGTCGAGAAGGCTAGGCTGGACAAAATTTTGTCCAATACGGAAATTCGCGCGATCATTACGGCGCTAGGTACCGGCATCGGTGACGATTTTGATATTGGCAAGGCGAGATATCACAAAATCATTATTATGACGGATGCCGATGTGGACGGCGCACATATTCGAACCTTGCTGTTGACGTTTTTCTATCGATATATGCGTCAGGTCATCGATTCGGGCTATATTTATATCGCACAGCCTCCCCTCTATAAGGTTGAACGGGGCAAAGTCATCCGTTATGCCTATAACGAGAAGCAGCGCGATACGATCATTGCCGAGATGGGAGAAGGCTCGAAGCCGAATGTGCAGCGATACAAGGGCTTGGGCGAGATGAATCCAGGTCAGCTATGGGAGACGACGATGGATCCGGATAGCAGGACGCTGCTGCAGGTATCCATCCAGGATGCGATCGAAGCGGATGAGGTGTTTGATACGCTGATGGGCGACAATGTTGAGCCGCGGCGCGATTTCATTCAGCAGCATGCGAAGTACGTAAAAAACCTGGATATTTAACCAATCAACAGGATAGGGCTGCTCCATGGTGTGCTGGACACGGATGGAGCAGCCCTGATCCTCAAATTAGCCGATATATTGAGCACAATAATCGATAATATCGCTTCGCCTTACAATGCCAATAAATCGCTTCAAATCATCAATAACAGGAATAAAGTTCTGTGCCTTCGCAAGCTGGATGAGCGATTTCATGTCGGAGTCGATATGAACGGGTGCGATCTTCATTTTTAGAGGAACGTCCTTCAGCATATGCTTATGCGCATGTTCCAGCGACAGCTCGGCGTGATTTTTGATGTACCAAAGAATATCCCCTTCCGTTACCGTACCGATGTATTCTCCTGATTGATTCAGGATTGGTACGGCCGTATAGCGGTGAAATTCCATCTTCTCAAGCACCTGCCGCAGCGTTGCGTGTTCGTGAATATGGATTACCTCGCTCTTCGGAAGAAGGAAAAATGCGATATTCAAGTTGCAGCACTCCTCCATCTTATGTTTCGGTTCTAGTATAAGCGTATCGTTGATTTGTCGTCCAGTATTGAAAAATTATATAATAGACAATAAATGTCTGGATAAAGGAAGGTCTGCATGGCAGAAGAACAACGACAGTCCCAAGTGCAGGATCGCGATATCGGTACGGAGATGAGAAGCTCGTTCCTCGATTATGCCATGAGCATTATCGTGAGCCGGGCTCTTCCTGACGTTCGAGATGGTTTGAAGCCCGTGCATCGCAGAATTTTGTTCGCCATGTCCGAGCTCGGCATGTCGCCGGACAAGCCTTACAAGAAATCCGCCAGAATCGTCGGTGAAGTTATCGGTAAATACCATCCTCACGGCGATTCGGCTGTTTACGAAACGATGGTGCGGATGGCGCAGGATTTCTCCTTGCGCTATATGCTGGTGGATGGGCACGGCAACTTCGGTTCCATCGATGGTGATGCTGCAGCGGCTATGCGTTATACCGAGGCGCGTCTATCTAAGATCGCGATGGAGCTGCTTCGCGATATTAACAAAGAAACGATCGATTTCGTTCCCAACTATGACGGTGAGGAGCATGAGCCGGCTGTATTGCCGGCGCGATTCCCGAATCTTCTGGTGAACGGCATTTCCGGCATTGCAGTCGGTATGGCTACCAACATTCCGCCGCATAATCTAGGTGAGGTGATTGATGGCGTTCAGCAGCTGATCCGTAATCCCGATTCAACGTCGGCCGAGCTGATGCAATTTATTAAGGGCCCGGACTTTCCGACCGGCGGATTCATTCTTGGGCGCGAAGGAATTCGCCAAGCCTATGCTACCGGCCGCGGTTCCGTCACGATGCGCGCCAAGGCGGAGATTGAGGATAATAACGGAAAAGCACGAATCATTGTTAACGAGCTGCCTTATCAAGTAATCAAGGCTCGGTTGATCGAGAAAATTGCCGAGCTGGTACGTGAGAAGAAGATCGAAGGCATTACCGACCTTCGTGACGAGTCGGATCGCAATGGTATGCGGATTGTGATTGAGCTGCGGCGCGATGTCAATCCGAACGTCGTGCTCAATAATTTGTACAAGCAAACCTCGATGCAGATGAACTTCGGGATCAATATGCTCGCGCTGGTGAACGGCGAACCGAAGGTTCTCAATCTGCGCGATGTGCTGCATCATTATTTGCAGCACCAGATCACCGTGATTCGCAGACGGACGGAGTTTGACCTGAAGAAAGCCGAAGCACGGGCACATATTTTGGAGGGGCTCCGCATTGCGCTGGACCATATTGACGAGATTATTGCGTTGATACGCGGCTCCCGCACGACAGACGAGGCTCGTGAAGGGTTGATGGGACGCTTCGGATTAAGCTTCGATCAGGCCCAGGCGATTCTCGATATGCGTCTGCAGCGTCTGACGGGTCTGGAACGTGAGAAGATTGAAGCGGAGTATAACGAGTTGGTAAAGAAAATCGCCGAGTATCGAGCCATTCTTGCTGATGAGCATCTTGTGCTCAACATCATCAGCGAGGAACTGAACGAAATTAAAGAAAAGTTCAACGATGAGCGCCGCTCTGAAATTACAATCGGTGAAGAAAGCATCCTTGATGAGGACTTGATCCCGCAAGAGGATGTCATCGTGACGATTACCCATACCGGCTATGTGAAACGTCTCCCGGTTGATACGTACCGCAGCCAGAAGCGCGGCGGCAAGGGCGTTATCGGCATGGACACGAAGGAGAATGACTTCGTTGAGCATCTTTTTGTAACGAATACGCATCATTACTTGATGTTCTTCACGAACAAAGGCAAAGCTTATCGAATCAAGGCGTATGAAATACCCGAGCTTGGACGAACCGCACGTGGAACCCCGATCATCAATCTTATTCAGATTGAACAGGGTGAGACAATCAACGCGGTCATACCGATTAGCGATCCGGATGCCGAGTTAAACCTTTTCTTCGCAACCAAGCAGGGTGTCGTAAAGAAAACCCCGCTGGAGGATTTCAACAACATTCGCAAGGTTGGGATTATTGCCATTTACTTGCGCGATGACGATGAATTAATTGGCGTGAAGCTGACGGACGGTACGAAACAAATTGTGATGGGCACCAAGCAAGGAATGTCTATCCGATTCCCGGAGGAAGACGTTCGTTCTATGGGACGCGCTGCTACCGGTGTTAAGGGCATCTCCATCGACGAGGATGACGAGGTGATTGATATGGACGTTGTTCATGAACAGGATGACGTTCTGATTGTTACCTCTAAGGGATACGGCAAGCGTACTCCAATGTCCGAATATCGGATTCAATCTCGCGGCGGCAAAGGGATCAAGACGCTCAATGTGACAGAGAAGAATGGTAGCGTCGTCGGATTGAAGGTTGTTCGTGAAGAGGAAGATTTGATGATTATGACCGCGTCCGGTACGATGATTCGAACAAGTATGGGCGGAATTTCCTCCATGGGCCGCAATACGCAAGGTGTCAGACTGATCCATATCCGCGAGGATGATGAAGTTGCGACGGTAACGAGAGTCGATCGAAGCGAGGATTCGGATTCGGTAGAATTGTCGGCGGAAAGCGATGAAACTTCGGATAAAGAATAAATTTTACGGATTGGGCTTTCAACCCAATCCGTTTTCTATTAGAATAGTGAGAAAGACGTGACTAAGGGTGGATCAAGTTCAATGGCCATTGTATCGGTTAACCAGTTAAAGCCTGGAGAAAAGCTGATCGAGGATGTTTCGACTAAGCTTGGCAACATCCTGCTTCAGAAGGGCAAGATCGTATCGGCTCGTGAGCTTGAAGTATTAAAGGCCTTCATGATACCAGTTGTGAATGTAGACATTAAGGTAGAGGAAGGGCAGGAGACACCTGATGCATCATCAATGGTGCATGAGTCGGAGAAGCTGCTGCAATTCCATAAGAGCTTTGATGAAACCGTCTCGAAGGTCAAACGTCTTTTTACGATTGCGGACTCGGGTGGTACCTTGCCTGTTCTTGAAATTCGGACTCAGATTGATTCGGTTATTACTCACCTGGACCAATATAATATTTTTAATTTCACAAGCAAGAAATCCGCTGTATCCGATTATTTGTATAATAATAGTCTGATGGTTGCCCTCACCTCGTATTTGCTTGCCAGGTGGCACGGACTTCCTCAGAAAGACTGGGTACAGGTAGCGCTTGCGGGTCTGCTGCATGATATCGGCAATGTTCGTATCGATCCCGCTATATTAAATAAAACCAGCAAGCTGCTTCCGCATGAGCTTGAGGAAATGCGTAAGCACACGATTATCGGTTACAATATGTTGAAGAACGTAGCCGGACTGAATGAAGGCGTTAAGCTGTGTGCACTGCAGCATCACGAGAAGGAAGATGGCAGTGGTTATCCGCTTGGGCTAAAGGGCGACAAAATTCACATATATGCCAAGATTGTAGCTGTCGCTGATATTTTTCATGCGATGACATCCAATCGGAATCACAAGAAGGCGCAGTCACCCTATCTCGTGCTCGAGCAGCTGATGCAGGAATCTTTCGGCAAGCTGGATCCGCTTGTTGTGCAAACGTTCGTTCAGCGTATTACTTCGTTTAACAACGGTACAGTCGTTCGACTGAATAATAACAGCATCGGCGAAATCGTATTTACTGATCGTAATAATCCGACCCGTCCGATGGTTAACGTGGAAGGTCGAATTGTTAATCTGGTAACGGAGCGCAGTATGTACATTCAAGAGGTTATCAAGACTTGAATGAATGGATCGTTGGTTGAGAACTGTTAATGGCCTGGTCGCAGCTTTTTGTGGTCAGGTTTTTTTGTTGTCGATAAGAATTGATTAAACATCAGCCGTTATTTGTAATTTGCAATTCTTAGTGGACTATGTTATGATGTAATTCCGCTTCTTTCGAGGATGCTACAATAAACTCTCGAATGAAATGCAGGAAAAATATGATTTAGAAAAACACTTGCGTTTAATTGACGATCTGTGGTATATTAAAAAAGTCGCCGCTAAAAACGGTGGGCGAATGAATAAGTGTTCCTTGAAAACTGAACAACGAGCGTTAAGCGAATGAAATAAGTAAGTCAGCAGTGAATGAGCAAGTCGAACAAACCTTAATGGAGAGTTTGATCCTGGCTCAGGACGAACGCTGGCGGCGT
>JBEPYM010000034.1:0-25914 GCA_041641375.1 Paenibacillus sp. | reverse complement strand
GTACCATCGAGCCCAACGTCGGCGTGGTAGAAGTGCCGGACGAGCGCCTGCAGAAGCTGGCGGATATTGTGACGCCGAACCGGATCGTGCCCACGGCGTTCGAGTTTGTGGATATTGCCGGACTGGTGAAGGGCGCTTCGAAGGGCGAGGGTCTCGGCAACAAGTTTCTGGCTCATATTCGCGAGGTGGATGCGATTGTTCATGTCGTACGCTGCTTTGAGGATGAGAATATTACGCATGTATCGGGCAAGGTGAACCCGATCGACGATATCCAGACCATTGAGCTGGAGCTCATTCTGGCTGACCTTGAATCGATTGAGAAGCGTATCGACCGCACCCGCAAAAACAGCAAAGGCGGCAACAAGCAATATGAGGCGGAGCTGGCGGTGCTCGAGCGTGTGCAGCAGGCGCTGTACAACGACAAGCCGGCGCGCAGCGTGGAGCTGACGGAGGATGAGCGTCTGATGATCCGCGACCTGCATCTGCTGACGATCAAGCCGATGCTCTTCGCTGCGAACGTACGCGAGGAGCATGCAGCGGACGCCGACAACCAGCCGCTCGTGCTTATGGTGAAGGAATATGCAAAAGCGGAAGGCGCCGAAGTCGTAGCGATCAGCGCGAAGGTGGAGTCGGAGATCGCGGAGCTGGAGGGTGAAGACAAGGCGATGTTCCTGGAGGAGCTCGGACTTCAGGAATCGGGTCTGGACCGCCTCATTCGTGCGGCGTACAAGCTGCTCGGCCTCTATACGTATTTTACAGCCGGCGTGCAGGAGGTGCGCGCGTGGACGATCCGCAAGGGTACGAAGGCGCCGCAGGCGGCCGGTGTGATCCACAGTGATTTCGAGCGCGGCTTTATCCGGGCTGAGGTTGTAGCTTATCACGCACTCGTGGAGTCCGGCTCGATGGCGGCGGCTCGCGACCGCGGGGTGCTGCGGCTTGAGGGCAAGGAATATGTGGTGCAGGACGGCGACGTCATGCATTTCCGCTTTAATGTGTAGCGCTGGTTTCCATTTCAGGTTGACAACAGGGGCGACGCGGGCATAATGATAATACAAGAACCATTTTGGATGAAAAGAGGTGACCGTCATGTTGGATCGACTGCAAGCGCTGGCTGACCGGTATGAGAAGTTGAGCGAGCTGCTCTGTGATCCGGATGTGGCGAACGATTCGCGAAAGCTGAGGGAATATTCCAAGGAGCAATCCGACCTTCAGGAATCGTACGAAGCCTATCAGGAATACAAGCAAGCGGTGCAGCAGCTCGCTGACGCCAAAGCCATGCTCGGCGAGAAGCTCGATGATGAGATGCGCGAGATGGTGAAGATGGAGATTGACGAGCTGGAGGAGCGCAGTGCGCAGCTGGAGGAGCGGATCAAGTTCCTGCTCCTGCCGAAGGATCCGAACGATGACAAGAACGTCATTCTAGAGATACGCGGCGCGGCCGGCGGGGACGAGGCGGCGCTGTTCGCGGCGGATCTGTACCGGATGTATCAGAAATATGCCGACGCCCAGGGCTGGCGCACGGAGGTGCTGGATTCGAGCGTAAGCGATCTCGGCGGCTTCAAGGAGATCGTGTTTCTCGTTCAAGGCAAAGGGGCGTACAGCAAGCTGAAGTTCGAGAGCGGCGCCCACCGGGTGCAGCGAATTCCGACGACCGAGTCGGGCGGCCGAATTCATACCTCGACTTCGACCGTCGTCGTCCTGCCGGAGGTAGAGGACGTCGAGGTGGAGATCAAGGAAAGCGATATTCGCATCGATACGTTCTGTTCGAGCGGTGCGGGCGGACAATCCGTCAATACGACGAAGTCCGCCGTTCGCGTGACTCACGTGCCGACCGGAATCGTGGCAACGTGCCAGGACGGCAAATCGCAGAACTCGAACAAAGAGATGGCGCTGCAGGTGCTCCGGGCTCGAATTTATGAGAAGCTGCAGCAGGAGAAAATGGCGGAATACGACAGCGAGCGCAAAAGCAAGGTCGGCACCGGGGACCGAAGCGAGCGCATTCGGACGTACAATTTTCCGCAGAGCCGGGTGACCGATCACCGCGTCGGATTGACGCTGCATAAGCTGGATGCGGTGCTGAACGGCGATCTGGAGGAAATTATTTCGACGCTGACGATAGCCGAACAGACCGACACGATGGATAAAGAGAGCCAATTCGCGGGCTGATCCTCCTCCGAGGGCGCCTGAAGGGGAGAGATGGCGATGGGTACAATTCGGGAAGCCTATGCGAGGGCTTCTTCTTTTTTGCACGAGCGGCGAGTGGAGGACAGCGGCCGGAATGCGGAGCTGCTGCTCCAGCACCTGCTGCAGGTGCCGCGCAGCCGAATGCTCGCATGCTGGAGCGACCCGTTTCCCGAGGAGCTGGAGGAAGCGTGGGAGCGTCTATTGATGCGGCGGGCGGCAGGTGAGCCGCTCCAATATATTGTCGGCGAGCAGGAATTTTACGGCCTTCCGTTCGAGGTGGGGCCGTCTGTGCTCATTCCGAGACCGGAGACGGAGCTGCTCGTGGAGCAGGTGCTTCAGAAGGCGGACAGGCTGTTCGGCGAAGGGACCCCGGTACGGGCGGCTGACATTGGCACGGGCTCGGGCTGTATTGCGGTGACGCTGGCGAAGCTGCGACCGAGCTGGCGGGTTACGGCGGTCGATCTATCCCCGGCGGCTCTTGAGGTAGCGAAGCGGAATGCGAAGCGCAACGACGCGGCGGTGCGGTTTCTGGAAGGGAGCTGGCTGGATCCGCTGCTTGACGAGGGCGAGCCGCTCGACGTGCTGGTTTCGAATCCGCCGTATATCCCAGGCGGAGAGCTGCCGCTGCTGCAGCGCGAGGTGCGCGAATATGAGCCGCATTCGGCGCTGGATGGCGGCGCGGATGGGATGGACCCGTATCGAACGATGGCGGAGCAGGCACGGCTTGGTCCGGTTGTGCCAAGATTGGTCGCGTTTGAGGTTGGTATTCGTCAGGCGGAATCGGTAAGGGATATGCTGCGTCAGACGGGGCTATGGAGCGAGGATGAGATTGTTCCCGATCTCGCCGGCATCCCGAGACATGTGCTCGCATGGCGAAAATAATATTTTGCTAGATTGATAGGTTTGGCTTTCTCTCATCCTGGACATACTGGGACTATGAGATGAGAGGAGTCGATTCGCAATGAAACGCACGCACTTATTTTCTACGAAATTTATCGTTTATCTGATAACCTGTCTGAGTGTACTGGTCGCGAGCTGGGAGAGCAGCATCAATCATAAAGCATTTGCTTCGGAGTCGATTCCGAGCGAATCGATCCGATTGCGTATATTGGCCAACAGCGATATGCCGGCGGATCAGCTGCTGAAGCGCGATATTCGCGACCGCATTGTCGCATCGATGAACGAGTGGGTCAAAGGGCCGGAGACGCTGGAGGAAGCAAGAGTGATCGTCGGTGCGCAGCTGCCTGAGCTGGAGGCGCAGGTCGGAGCGATGCTGGCGGAGCGGGGTCTTGCGTATCCGTATAAGGTGGAGCTTGGCTCGGCGCCGTTCCCGACGAAGGTATACGGAAGCCGTGTATACCCGGCCGGTGATTATGAAGCGCTTGTCGTTACGATTGGAACAGGCGAAGGTCAGAACTGGTGGTGCGTGCTGTTTCCGCCGCTGTGCTTCGTCGATATTGTCGGCGGCAAGAAGAAGCAGGAGAAGGCGGCGGCAGCGGCCGGCGTCGAGCCGGCGGACTTGAAGGCGGCGCAGGAGGATCCCGAGGTGCGGCTGTTCCTGGTCGATCTGGCGAAAAAGCTGGGCTCTCAGGTGGGAAAAATGGTAAAGCGGTAAACGCGGAGGCTGGCATGGAGACGAAGATATGGAGACTCAGTCAGGCGTCGGAAGGTACTCGCCTGGAGGAGTTGACGGAGGCGGCGGCGGTGCTGCGTGCAGGCGGTATCGTCGCATTTCCGACGGAGACGGTATATGGGCTTGGCGCCCATGCAGCCGATACGGCGGCGGTAGAGCGGGTGTTCGCGGCGAAAGGCAGGCCGTTGGACAACCCGCTGATTGTGCATGTGGCGAGTATTGAGGCGGCCGGACGGGTGGCGGAGACAATCAGCGAGACGGAACGGGCGCTTATGGAGGCGTTCTGGCCGGGACCGCTGTCGCTCGTGCTGCGCGGCAAGGTCGGCGCGGTCAGCGGGCGCGTCACATGCGGCTTGCCGACAGTGGCGGTGAGGATGCCCGACCATCCGGCGGCGCTGTCGCTGCTTGAAGCGGCCGGATGTCCGGTAGCGGCGCCGAGTGCGAATCGTTCGGGACGGCCGAGTCCGACAAGCGCGGCGCATGTGCTGGAGGATCTGGACGGGCGGATCGACGGGATTGTGGACGACGGGGCAACCGGGGTCGGCCTGGAGTCGACGGTTGCCGAGGTGCTGGAGGGCGGAGCGGTTCGCATCCTTCGCCCGGGCGGAGTGACGAGAGAGCAGCTGGAGGAAGCTGGATTCCGGGTGGAGGAAGCGAAGGTGTCGGAGTCGGTCGAGGCAGCGGAAACGCCGCGTTCTCCCGGAATGAAATATGCGCATTATGCGCCGAAGGGCGAGCTTACGCTTGTCGCCGGGGATCGCGAGCGGGCGGCGGCCTATATACACCGGCAGCTGGCGGCTCATGGAGGCGGCGTGCTGACCTACGAGGAACGAGCAGGCTTGTTCCCGGAGGCGGATGTGGTCGTTAGCTTGGGCAGCCTGGACCGGCTGGAGACGGCTGCCCAAGGGCTGTATGCGGCGCTTCGCCGGTTCGATGAGCTGGGTGTGGAGCGCATCTACGCCGAGGCTTGTTCGGAGGAGGGAATCGGCGAGGCGGTAATGAACCGGCTCCGCAAAGCCTCCGGCGGTCGATCGGTACACGTGTAAGAGAGACATGTTTCCGGGCTTGTTCGCATAATCTGTACAGATTGCGGACAAGGAGGGAACGGGATGTACGAAGTTACCGCCCAGCTCGGGCAAACGGTCACCATTGTGCTGCTCGCGATTGCGCTCGGCATGGACGCTTTTTCCCTCGGACTCGGCATGGGGATGAAGGGGATTCGCAAGCTGGACGTGCTCAAAATCAGCGTGGTTATTGGCATTTTTCATATTGTCATGCCGCTCCTTGGCATGTTTATGGGCCAATATGTCAGTACGCTGCTGGGCGATGTTGCGGCGGTGACGGGCGGCTGTCTGCTGCTTTTGCTCGGAGGTCATATGATTTACAGCTCGCTGCGGGGGGAAGCGGTGCAGTCCTTTGATCACGCGTCAATGTGGGGACTGCTGCTTTTTGCGCTGAGTGTAAGTGTGGATTCGATGTCGGTAGGGGTGTCGCTGGGGCTGTTCGCCTCGGATTTGGTGTTCACGGTGCTGATGTTCGGTGCCGCAGGCTTCATCATGTCGGTGCTCGGGCTCATGCTGGGCCGTCATGTTTCGGGGTGGGCGGGCGACTACGGAGAAACATTGGGGGGCATCATATTGTTTGCGTTCGGCGTGCTCTTTTTAATTTAACCGGTTCTGGTATAAAATAGAGGGAAACGGCAAGGGGGTGGACGTATGAAAGTGTTGTTCGTATGCACCGGGAATACGTGCCGCAGCCCGATGGCGGAAGGGCTTCTCCGCAGGCTGGCGGCTGACCGCAAGCTGAAGCTGGAGCTTCGCTCCGCGGGGGTCGCAGCAATGCCCGGCGCACCGATGTCGCGTCATACGGAGGCCATTCTTCGGCGAGAGGGCGCGGAGCTGCCTGGCGGCGGGGCGCGACCGATCGATGGGTCGGCGGTGGAGTGGGCGGACCTGATTTTGACGATGACCGTATCGCATAAGCGAGCTTTGTTGGGGCAGTTCCCGTATGCCGTGGACAAGGTGTTCGCGCTGAAGGAATACACGGCCGATCCGGAGGCAGAAGGCGAGCTTCGCCAGCTGCTGTCCGAGGCGGAGCTGGATGCGGCGCTTGGTAAGCCGGGAGACGAGTCGGTGCGGCGCCGAATCCGCGAGCTGGAGCACAGCTTGCCTTCGTTTGACGTGGCCGATCCGTTCGGAGGACCGCTTGCAGAGTACGAGCGAACAGCGGCGGAGCTGCGTGTGGAGCTCCTGAAATTGGTTGAAAAGTTGGAGCGGTTGCGATACAATACAGATACATGAACAATCCCGGTGTAACTGGCGACGAACGGTGGGTTTACCACGAGTGGAGCACTGGGACATAAGGCCGGTCGCCTGGGCAGAGCAGCGCACATCACATGTGCGGTATGCTCTTTTTTTGTTGAGTCGGTCAAGTAGGGTATACTGAACGGAGCAGGTTGTTTCTTCACGTGAAGGAGGACGAGCAGATGAAAATTGCGATTGGATCGGATCATGCCGGGTATCGCCTGAAGCTGCAATTGCTCGATGCGATCCGGGAGCTTGGACACGAGCTGGACGATGTCGGGTTTAACGGTACGGAGTCGGTGGATTATCCCGATTTTGCATCCGAGGTGTGCAATCGGGTCATCTCGGGCGAAGCGGACCGCGGGATTCTGATTTGCGGCACCGGGATTGGCATGTCGATTGCGGCCAACAAGGTGCCCGGCATTCGCTGCGCGCTGGTGCACGATGTGTTCTCTGCCAAAGCGACGCGCGAGCATAATGACTCGAACGTGCTGGCGATGGGGGAACGCGTGGTCGGACCTGGACTGGCGCAGGAGATTGTATCGACCTGGCTGGCGACGGATTTCTCCGAAGGCGTGCGGCATAAGGGACGTATCGGCAAAATCAAGGAGATTGAGGATCGGCACGCAATTCATCCGTAAGATGGAGGTGTGCATATGAGCGAGGATATTTCGGTGGCGGTAGCTGCAGTGCTGTCCGAGCTGCTGGAAGCGGGCGGCGTCTCGGCGGGCAAGCTTGTCGTGCTTGGCGTCAGCACCAGCGAGGTTGGCGGCCGTCGAATCGGCACGTCAGGCACCTGGTCGACGGCGTCGGCGATTTACGCCGGCGTGGAGCAGGCGATTTCCCGTTACGGCTGCGATGTCGCCTTTCAGTGCTGCGAGCATCTGAATCGAGCGCTTGTCATGGAGCGGGAAGCCGCACAGCGCCGGGGCTACGAGACGGCGTCCGTGGTGCCGGTTCCGGGAGCGGGCGGCGCGATGGCAGCTTACGCTTACAGCCAATTGAAGGAGCCTTGCGTTGTAGAAGCCGTACGTGCCGACGCAGCGATCGATATCGGGGAAACGCTGATCGGCATGCATGTTCGGCCGGTTGCGGTACCGTTCCGACCGTCGATACGATGGATCGGGGAAGCCCGCGTGACAGCGGCTTACGCCAGACCGAGGCTGATCGGCGGCGCGCGTGCGGTATATACGCGCGAGCAGGCAGAGGAGCTGGCTCAGGCTGCACAGCGTGTAGCCGAGGAGAAAGGTATTCAGACGCAAGATTGTTAACGAATGATACAAGACAGGGAGAGGATTAACTATGGAATTTCTGCGCAACGCGGATCCGGAAGTTGTCAAAGCAATGAGCCTGGAGCTGGATCGCCAGCAGCATAACATTGAACTGATCGCATCGGAGAATATCGTCAGCCGCGCCGTAATGGAAGCAATGGGCACCGTATTGACGAACAAGTATGCGGAAGGCTACCCGGGCAAGCGCTACTACGGCGGCTGCGAGCACGTCGACATCGTGGAGAACATCGCGCGGGATCGGCTGAAGCAGCTGTTCGGCGCCGAGCACGCCAACGTGCAGCCGCACTCCGGCGCGCAAGCGAATATGGCGGTATACCTGGCATCGCTGAATCACGGCGACACCGTGCTTGGCATGAACCTGGCGCATGGCGGTCATCTGACGCACGGCAGCCCGGTGAATGCATCTGGCATTCTATACAATTTCGTCCCGTATGGCGTGAACGAGCAGTCGTTCCTTATCGATTACGACGAAGTGCGCAAGGCAGCTTTCAAGCATCGCCCTCGTATGCTCGTCGCCGGCGCCAGCGCATACCCGCGTATCATTGATTTTGCCGCGCTTGCCGAGATTGCAAGCGATGTCGGCGCGATGTTTATGGTCGATATGGCGCATATCGCGGGGCTTGTTGCTGCAGGCTTGCACCCGAACCCGGTGCCGCACGCTCACTTCGTCACATCGACGACGCACAAGACGCTTCGCGGTCCACGCGGCGGCGTCATCCTCACCCGCAAATCGTGGGCGCAGGCTATCGACAAGTCGGTATTCCCGGGCTCTCAGGGCGGTCCGCTGATGCACGTCATCGCTTCCAAAGCGGTTGCATTCGGCGAGGCGCTTCAGCCGGAATTCAAGACGTATGCGGAGAATGTCGTGAAGAACGCCAAGACGCTGTCCGAAGCGCTGCTGGCGGAAGGCTTCACGCTCGTATCGGGCGGCACGGACAACCATCTGATGCTGATCGATCTGCGCAGTGTAGGCATTACCGGCAAGGACGCAGAGAAGCTGCTGGATGAGGTTGGCATTACGGTGAACAAGAATGCCATTCCGTTCGATCCGACCAGCCCGTTCGTCACAAGCGGCATCCGCATCGGCACCCCTGCGATTACGTCGCGAGGCATGGATCAAGGCGCTATGAAGGTCATTGCGCAGGTGATCGGCCTCGTACTTAAGAATCCGAAGGACGGCGCAACACATGAGAAGGCGCGCGGCATGGTGCGCGAGCTGACAGCGAGGTTCCCGATCTATGAAGGCTTGACTTACTAAGGTACGCATAAAGGAGCTTTTGTCGGCTGAAATTCGGCGGGAGCTCCTTTGTTGTGCGATCTCCGCCGCAGCCTCGTCAACCACTCCGATTCATTTTGTCAACCTGAAGCAACTAGGCTATAATAAGCAAATTAGTACCTGATCGTATGGAGGCGGACATGGGTAAGGTTTATATTTGCGATCATCCTCTGATTCAGCATAAGCTGACGTACATTCGCGACGAGCAGACGAGGACGAAGGATTTCCGCGAGCTGGTTGACGAGGTGGCCACCCTCATGGCCTATGAAATTACACGGGACATCCCGCTTGCCGATATCGAGGTCAAGACGCCGGTCGCACAAGCGCATGGCAAAGTGATCGCGGGTCGCATGCTTGGGCTGATCCCGATTCTGCGTGCCGGGCTCGGCATGGTGGACGGCATTCTGAAGCTGCTGCCCGCCGCCAAGGTCGGCCACATTGGTCTGTATCGCGATCCGGAGACGCTGCAGCCGGTTGAATATTACGTCAAGCTTCCAACCGACGTGCAGGAGCGGGAGCTGATCGTAATCGATCCGATGCTTGCGACAGGCGGAAGCGCCAATGCCGCAATTGAGCTGCTGAAGCGTCGCGGCTGCCTGCAGATGAAGCTGATGTGTCTGATCGCGGCGCCCGAAGGCATTCGTGCCGTGCAGGAGCAGCATCCGGACATCGATATATACGTTGCTGCGATTGACGATTATTTGAACGATCACGGCTACATCGTGCCTGGGCTGGGCGATGCGGGAGACAGGCTGTTTGGAACGAAATAAGGGGAAAAGGCGAGTGCGAGGCAAATGACTAAACTGAAGGTGTTGACGATATTCGGCACGAGGCCGGAAGCGACGAAGATGGCGCCGCTTGTGCTGGAGCTGAACCGCAGGGAAACGGAGATTGAATCGCTGCTGTGCGTGACGGCGCAGCATCGCGAGATGCTGGATCAGGTGCTGGATTTCTTTCATCTGAAGCCGGATTACGACTTGAATGTGATGCAGCGGAACCAGACGCTGAACGAGATGTCGATACGCGTCCTGCAGGGGCTTGAGCCGGTATTCAAGGAGGTGCGTCCGGATATTGTGCTTGTTCACGGCGATACGTCGACTACGTTCCTCGCAAGTTACGCAGCATTCCTGCAGCAAATCAAGATCGGCCATGTCGAAGCTGGCTTGCGCACATGGAACAAGCTGTCTCCCTATCCGGAGGAGATGAACCGGCAGCTGGCGGGCGTACTGAGCGACGTGCACCTGGCGCCGACGGCGTGGTCGGCGGACAACCTGCGCAAGGAGAACAAGCCGGATGCGAACATATACGTGACCGGCAACACCTCGGTAGATATCTTCCAATATACGGTGAAGGAAGGGTTTACGCATCCGGCGCTGGATTGGGCGAAGGGCAAGCGGTTAATTTTGATGACGGCACATCGCAGGGAGTCGCAGGGAGAGCCGCATCGCCAAATTTTCCGGGCGGTTCGCCGGATTGCCGACGAATTTGACGATGTGGCGATTGTGTATGCGGTTCACTTGAGTCCAGCCGTTCGGGAGCCTGCGTTTGAAATATTGGGGGGACATCCCCGCATCAATTTGATCGATCCGCTGGATGTGTTCGAATTCCACAATTTTTATCCGCATACGCACCTGATTCTGACCGATTCCGGCGGCATTCAGGAGGAGGCCCCGTCGTTCGGTGTTCCGGTGCTCGTCATGCGCGAGACGACGGAGCGTCCGGAGGGCATCGAGGCAGGTACACTCGAGCTTGTCGGAACGAGCGAAGAGCATGTGTATGCCCGTACGAAAGAGATGCTGACAAACCGCGAGCTCTATGAATCGCGAAGCAAGGCGAAGAATCCATACGGCGACGGCAAGGCGTCTCAGCGAATCGTCGACTCGCTCCTGCATCACTTCGGCAGAGGACCGAGGCCGGAGCCGTTCCAGCCTCACGGATAAAGCGCACACCATACAGTTCTACTGTATGGTTCGGAAATTCCCGGAAGCCTTGATATTATTGGGTTTTCGGGAGGTGCGTTCACACAATGTTTGATATTGTGCGAATTGACAAGGCACTCGCCACTCCGATACAATAAATGAGGATTCTCGGAGTATGGGCCTAATGCTTTGCTCAGGAGGCTTCGATGAAACAGAGAAGATCCCAAGATAGCCCATGGCGGGCAATCGGTCTGGTAAGTGCAATCGGCGTAGACCTTGTCGTATGCATTCTCGTCGGATTTTACCTTGGCCGGTACGCTATGGAATCATTCGGAGGGAATCCGTTGTGGCTGGCTGCCGGTGTCGTAGCCGGCATCGCGATCGGAATCGTGAGCGTTGTGTTCATGATAACATTCCATCTGAGAGGCATGCGGCGCAAATGACTGAGTTATCCGCTTTTATGAATGCGATTTACAGAGTTGCGGTCTTCGCGATCGCGATTAGCCTGGGAATATGGGCGATCGCTCCGGAGCTTCGCGGCCTTGCCGCCGGACTCGCTGTTGGGATCGCGGCTTCAGTGATTAACGCTTGGTTTCTTGCTTCCAAGGTTCGGCTTGTCACCGAACAGGCTGCGCAGCAAGGGAAGCGCCGCGTCAACTTCGGTTTCCTGACGCGTGCGGCGGTTGCAGTTCTTGCGGTGCTCATTGCTGTGCGCACCGAAGGCATTTCCATGCCTGCTGTAATCGTTGGAATATTTTTCTCGCCCATGGCAACACTCATCATGGGTGTTATTTTCAACAGGAAAGGCAAGTAAGCGTATCACTTACGTTGGGAAAGGGGTGATAATAGCAACATGCATCATTTGCCTATTTACAAGCTGGACCTTGGCGGGTTTGTTCTGAACATTGACATTTCTACCTTCCTGCCTATTACATTGACCTGTATAATCGTGTTTTTGATCGCAAAGCTATCGCTTCGAAATCTGTCTGTTGAACATCCGTCGAAGGCACAAAACTTCATCGAGTGGGTTGTCGATTTTGTCAGCGGAATTGTCAGCAGTACGATGGATTTCAAGAAGGGCAAGGTTTTCGTATCGTTAGGCGTGACGCTCATCATGTTTATTTTCATCGCAAACATGCTGGGATTGCCGTTCGCGGTCGGTACGGTACATGACAAGCCGGTTGAAGCGATCGGGATTACGCAGGAATTGATTGACGCATCGATGAAGTCGACCGGGCACGGCGTACATACGCTGTGGTACAAATCGCCGACTGCCGATGTTTCCGTTACGCTGGGACTCGCGTTAATGGTTATTGCGATCGCTCATATTAACGGGATGAGACGCAATCCGAAGTATTACTTCAAGCATTATCTGGAGCCGTTCCCATTCTTCTTGCCTCTCAACATTCTGAAGCAGGCTTCCAAGCCGATTACGCTCGGCATGCGTCTCTTCGGTAATATTTTTGCGGGGGAAATTTTGATTGGGGTGCTCGTCACGGCAGGGGTTTTCGGTATTCCTGGACTAGTCGTATGGCAAGGCTTTAGTATATTTGTCGGCGCGATCCAGGCGTTTATCTTCGTCATGCTGACGATGGTATACATTTCGATGGAAGTGAAGGACGACCACCATTAACAATGTGGTGTTACGCTTAGCTTCAATTGGAGGAGCAAGCATTACCAATAGATCACAATCCAAATCTGAGGAGGATTTTATCAATGGAATTTTTGGCAGCAGCAATCGCAGTAGGTCTTGGTGCACTTGGCGCAGGTATTGGTAACGGTATGATCGTAAGCAAGACGGTAGAAGGTATTGCCCGCCAGCCAGAAGCGAAGAACGCGCTTCAAACGACAATGTTTATCGGTGCCGGTATCGTCGAGGCGATTCCGATCATTGGTGTCGTATTGGCGTTCCTGTTCTACGCGGCTCACTAAGATCAAGGCAATGGTTAGGCGGGGAGACATCGTCCTCCACGCCTTCCTTTTGCAAAAGGTGACGCATTCGAACCTGCGCATTGCAGCGCAATCCAGATACATGCAGGGTGTGTGACATTTTATAGCCTCGCTGAAGGGAGTGACCTCAGTTGCATTTTCATTGGGAATCGTTCGTATTTGCGATTATCGCATTTGCGATTTTATTTTGGCTCCTGAACCGGTATGCTTTCGGCCCGTTGTTCAGCGTTATGGAGAAGCGCAGAGAGAAGGTGCTTTCGGATCTGAAGCAAGCGGAACAGCAGCGGAATCAGACTGCACAGCTTCTCGAAGATCAGAAGAAAGCCCTGCAAGAAGCAAGACAGGAAGCGAACGAAATCATTGAGCGCGCGCGAATTACCAGCGTCAAGCAGGCTGATGAGCTGATTGCCGCAGCCAAGAATGAAGCTATAAGGCTCAAGGATGATGCGGTTAAGGAAATAGAAAGTGAGAAGAACAAGGCAATTGCAACGCTGCAAGCGCAAGTCGGCGAGCTTTCTGTGCTGATCGCATCGAAAATTATCGAGAAGCAGGTTGATGAAGCCTCTCACAAGGACATGATTAACCGCTACCTGCAAAAGGTAGGAAATCAATCATGAGCGCTGAAACATTAGTGGCGAAGCGTTACGCGAAGGCATTGCTGGAAATTGCCCGCGAGCAGGGCAGCATTCCTGCCGTACGCGAGCAATTGGCGGCAATCAGCCAATCGTTCACCGACAACCCGGAGCTGCGGACGCTTCTCGGGCATCCCGCTTTTGATAAAGCGAAGAAGCAGGCCTTGATGAAGGAGCTGTTCCAAGGCAAGGTTGCTCCTGAAGTGTACAACCTTCTTCAGGTGCTTGTTGAGAATGGTCGCGAGCAAGGGATCGGCGAGGTTTATCGGCAATACACAGCATTGGCAAACCAGGCGACTGGACAAGCGGAAGCGATTGTATACTCCGCCTATCCGCTGTCTGAACAAGAGCAGTCGGCAATCTCCGCAACCTTCGGGAAGCGCAGCGGCAAGACGCTGGAGGTCAGCAATGTCGTAGACAGTTCTTTGCTGGGCGGCATTAAGGTTAAGGTCGGAGATCGTATGTATGACGGAACGGTAAGCGGCAAATTAGAGCAGCTTTCCAAACAATTGAAATAATCTCAAGCACTGTAGATAGGGGTGAGGTTCGTTGAGTATCAGACCCGAAGAAATCAGTACGCTGATTAAGCAGCAAATTCAACAATACAGCACCGATCTTCAAGTTGTCGAGATCGGCACCGTTATCCAGGTCGGCGACGGTATTGCCCGTGCGCACGGCTTGTCCAACGTTATGGCCGGCGAGCTTGTCGAGTTCGAGAACGGCGTATTCGGTTATGCCTTTAACTTGGAGGAAGACAACGTCGGTATTATCATCATGGGTCCCTACAAGGACATCAAGGAAGGCGGCACGGTAAAGCGTACGGGCCGCATTATGGAAGTGCCGGTCGGTGAAGCACTGCTTGGCCGTGTTGTCAACTCGCTTGGTCAGCCCATTGACGGCAAAGGTCCTGCGAATACAACGGAATTCCGTCCGATTGAGTCGGCGGCGCCTGGCGTTATGGCCCGTAAATCGGTTCATGAACCGATGCAAACCGGTATTAAAGCGATTGACGCGATGATTCCGATCGGCCGCGGTCAGCGCGAGCTCATCATCGGCGACCGTCAAACCGGTAAGACGTCGATCGCGCTTGATACGATTATTAACCAGAAGGGCAGCGGCGTTATTTGTATCTACGTTGCCATCGGACAGAAGCAATCGACGGTTGCGCAGTTGGTTGAGACGCTTCGTAAGCACGGTGCACTCGACTATACGATTATCGTGAACGCATCGGCTTCCGAGCCTGCTCCGCTCTTGTTCCTTGCTCCATACGCGGGCTGTGCAATGGGCGAATATTTCATGTACAAGGGCAAGCATGTCCTGATCGTATACGACGATCTGTCAAAGCAAGCCTCCGCATACCGCGAGGTATCGCTGTTGCTGCGTCGTCCTCCGGGCCGCGAGGCATTCCCGGGCGACGTATTCTATCTCCACTCCCGTCTTCTCGAGCGTGCAGCGAAGCTGAACGACGAGCTGGGGGCAGGCTCCTTGACGGCGCTGCCGTTTATTGAGACGCAGGCATCCGACGTATCCGCTTATATTCCGACGAACGTGATTTCGATTACGGACGGACAGATTTTCCTGGAGGCAGACTTGTTCTATGCGGGTCAGCGCCCTGCCGTTAACGTTGGTATCTCCGTATCCCGCGTAGGCGGCTCTGCACAGATTAAGGCGATGAAGAAGGTTGCCGGTACGCTTCGTCTTGACCTTGCACAGTATCGTGAGCTTGCTGCGTTCGCGGCGTTCGGTTCCGATCTCGACAAGGCAACGCAAGCGCGCTTGAATCGAGGCGCACGTACGGTAGAAATTTTGAAGCAAGGCGTCAACCAGCCGATGCCGGTAGAGAAGCAGGTTATATCGATCTATTTGGCAACGAAGGGTTATTTGGACGATATACCTGTTCAAGATGTGCTCCGTTTCGAACGCGATTTCCTTGCTTATGCTGAATCCAATGCTGCGGACATTTTCCAATCGATCCGTGACACGAAAGACTTGACAGCGGATAACGAGAAGGCGATCCAGGCCGCGGTCGAGAAGTTCAAAAAAGGCTTCGCCACTTCGGCATGAAGGCGGTGACCGCACATGGCTAAAGGATTACGCGAGATTAAGCGGAAAATCAAGAGCATTCAGAATACACGTCAAATCACAAAGGCAATGGAGATGGTCGCGGCATCCCGACTGCGCAAGTCGCAGCAAAATGCGGAAGCCGCACGTCCCTATGCCGATAAAATCCGTGAGGTTGTGGCTGGCATCGCCTCCGGAACGAACGACATTCGGCATCCGATGCTGGAAACACGCGAAGTAAAGCGTACAGGATATCTGGTTATGACGTCGGACCGCGGATTGGCGGGAGGCTTCAATGCGAACCTGCTTCGCAAGGTTGCCACAACCATTCGTGAGCGTCATGCATCGAACGATGAGTTTGCCATTTTCGTAGTCGGTCGGAAGGGCAGAGACTACTTCCGCAAGCGGGGCTTCCCTATTGTTGAAGATGTGACCGGGATTCCTGACTTCCCGACCTTCGCAGACATCAAGCGCATAGCCAATGGCTCTGTTCAAGGCTTTGCGGATGGCAAATACGACGAGCTGTTCATTTATTATAACCGGTTCGTAAATGCTCTCCTGCAGGTGCCCACCGAGAAGAAGCTTCTGCCTCTGACGGATGGTGAAATGACCAAAGGTGCGTCGGAAGGCGCCGCAGCTTCGGCAACGGCTGCCTACGAATATGAGCCTTCGCCGGAAGGTGTGCTGGAGGTGTTGCTTCCGAAATATGCGGAAGCCGTTGTGTACAGCGCCGTACTGGAATCGAAGGCGAGCGAATTCGGCGCTCGGATGACCGCGATGGGCAACGCGACGAAGAATGCCTCCAAAATTATTACACGCATGACGCTGGAATATAACCGTGCCCGCCAGGCAGCGATTACGCAAGAAATTACGGAAATCGTAGCCGGCGCGAACGCACAGGTGTAACGGTTGCAGTAGAGCCACTTAAGGAGGGTAACCATGAACAAAGGACGCGTAGTTCAGGTTCTGGGTCCGGTTGTCGATATCGAGTTCGATCGCGGACAGCTGCCTGAAATACTAAATGCGATTCGCATTCAAGCCACTACGGAATCCGGGAAGGCGATCGACCTGACGGTCGAAACAGCGGTTCACCTCGGTGACAACCGCGTACGTACGGTCGCAATGGCTTCCACAGACGGACTCGTCCGCGGCATGGAAGCGATCGACACCGGCAAAGGAATTTCGGTGCCGGTTGGCGCAGCAACGCTTGGCCGCGTGTTTAACGTTCTGGGCGATCCAATCGACGATAACGGCGATGTAGATCGTTCTGTAACGAGCGTTATTCACAAGCCGGCTCCGGCGTTCGAGGATCAATCCACGAAATCGGAAATTCTCGAGACAGGCATTAAAGTTATCGACTTGATCGCACCGTATGCGAAGGGCGGAAAAATCGGTCTCTTCGGCGGCGCGGGCGTAGGCAAGACGGTAACCATTCAGGAATTGATCAACAACATCGCGCAGGAGCACGGCGGTATCTCCGTATTCGCAGGTGTAGGCGAGCGTACTCGTGAGGGTAACGACCTGTACCACGAAATGAAGGATTCCGGTGTTATCTCCAAGACCGCGATGGTATTCGGCCAGATGAACGAGCCGCCGGGCGCGCGTCTTCGCGTAGCACTGACGGGACTGACCATGGCGGAATATTTCCGTGACGAAGAGGGCCGCGACGTTCTTCTGTTCGTTGACAACATCTTCCGCTTCACACAAGCGGGCTCCGAAGTATCCGCGCTACTCGGCCGGATGCCTTCCGCGGTAGGTTACCAGCCGACGCTGGCAACCGAGATGGGTCAGCTTCAGGAGCGTATTACGTCGACGAAGAAAGGCTCCGTTACTTCGATTCAGGCGATCTACGTACCTGCGGACGACTATACGGATCCGGCTCCGGCAACGGCGTTTGCGCATCTTGACGCAACGACGAATCTTGAGCGTAAAATTTCCGAGATGGGTATCTATCCGGCGGTTGATCCACTGGCTTCATCCTCGCGGATTTTGACGCCAGAGGTTGTTGGTGAAGAGCACTACCAAGTCGCTCAGGGCGTGAAGCGCATCCTGCAGCGTTACAAAGAGCTTCAAGATATTATCGCGATCCTCGGTATGGACGAACTGTCCGACGAAGACAAGCAGACCGTTTCCCGCGCACGTCGCGTTCAACGCTTCTTGTCGCAGCCGTTCCACGTCGCCGAGCAATTTACGGGTACGCCAGGCAAGTACGTTCCGGTTAAAGAAACGGTCCGCAGCTTTAAGGAAATTCTCGAGGGCAAGCACGACGATCTGCCTGAAGCGGCATTCCACAACGTGGGCACGATCGAAGAGGCTGTCGAGAAGGCGAAGAAGCTGTAAGCTTGCAATACGCGTGTAGCCCTGACCAAGGGGAGGAATCGATGTGAGCACGTTGCTGTTGGAAATCGTCACTCCCGAGCGCAAGGTGTACTCCCAAACCGTCGAGATGGTGTCGGTTAAGGGTGTGGATGGCGAGCTGGGTATCCTGCGCGGCCATATTCCAATCGTAACACCGCTGCGAATTGCGCCGGTGAAAGTGAAGCAAGGCGGACAAGAGAAGCTGATCGCCGTTGGCGGCGGCTTTATGGAGGTCCGGCAAGACAAGGTTTCGATCTTGGCTGAATCGGCCGAGCTTCCGGAAGAAATCGATGTCGAACGCGCGAAATCCGCGAAGCAGCGTGCGGTAGAGCGGCTGAAGCAGAAGATGGAAGACCTCGACTACAAGCGTGCGGAGCTCGCACTGCAGCGCGCGGTTACGCGTCTTGAGGTCGGCGGGAAGAGATAAAATGGGAGAAGGCGAATCGCTTTGATGCGGTCGCCTTTTTCTGTCACTTCGATAAAAATTTTTCTTACCGTTACAGAATGTTCAAGTTTGGAAAAGCAAATAATCAACGAGAACATTCTGTACCAAGAAAAACCACCTCTAAATCGCGGTCGCTCATCCTTGATTGTACTTCGATAAAAGTTTTTCTTATGAAAACCAAAGGTTTCGCTTATGAATAGACTCCTATCCGCTGTTTTGTTATAATGGTTAAGGCTTGTGAAGCAAAACACAGGAGGGTTCCCGAATGGAATACTTCAACAATTATGTAGTCGTGGCGATCTTTATCGCACTAGGCATTTTCTTGCCGGTCGCCGCTTTGACGATGGGTCGACTGCTGCGCCCGAATAATCCGCTCGACACGAAGCTTACCACCTATGAGAGCGGCAACGTTCCGGTGGGCGAAGGACAGGTACGCTTTAACATTCGCTATTACCTGTTCGCGTTAATGTTCGTCATTTTTGATGTGGAAACCGTTTTCCTATATCCGTGGGCGGTTGCGTATGAGCAGCTTGGCTTGTTTGCCCTTGTGGAGATGCTGATTTTTGTAGCGCTGCTCCTGGTCGGACTTTTATATGCCTGGAAGAAGAAGGTGCTGAAATGGACATCAATTTAAGCTCGATCACCGCAGAACAGCAGCAAGAGCTGGAGCGCAATGTGTTCATGACGACGTTGGAGGAGCTCAAGGCTTGGGCACGCAGCAACTCGCTGTGGCCGCTAACCTTCGGTCTTGCCTGCTGCGCCATCGAAATGATGGGAACCGGCGCCTCGCATTACGATCTCGATCGATTTGGAGTCATCTTCCGTACATCGCCCCGCCAATCGGACGTGATGATTGTAGCCGGAACAGTGACGAAGAAAATGGCGCCACTGCTGCGTCGTCTCTATGATCAGATGCCGGAGCCGAAATGGGTCATTGCAATGGGCTCTTGCGCAACGGCCGGCGGACCGTATGTGAAGTCTTACGCTGTTGTGAAGGGCGTCGACCAGATCGTGCCGGTAGACGTCTATATCCCGGGCTGTCCGCCGAATCCGGCGGCGCTGATTTACGGGATCAACAAGCTTCAGGAGAAAATCCGCTATGAAGCGAAGACCGGGAAGCGAGTGACAAACCAGTGAGCGATGAAAATAAGAAAGCCGACGAGCAAGGGATAAATCAGGATCTGGCCTCCAGCGCCGGCACTTCACCGGATGACGCAAAGAGTGCGGACGATGCGGAGAGGGAAGCGAAGGCGAAGGCTGCGGCGGAAGCGCTCGCAGCCCGCGCTCGCGAGAGAGCAGCGAAGACGGCCGAGAGCGCACCGGAAGGCGGCGAGCCGGAGAAGCCGAAGGAGCCTTCGCCGAATCAGCCCAAGCTAGATCGCGTGGCTGCCATCATCCGCGAGCATGTACATCAGGAAGCTCTCGTCGAAAGCTTTATTAATGAGAAGGACGGTCACATGCCGTATCTTGTAATCAACGGAGCTTACTGGTTCCAGACGGCGAGTTTGCTTAAGCAGCACGAGGACCTACGCTTCGATTACCTGCGGAACGTTTCCGGTACCGATATGGAGACGCATCTGGAGGTTGTTTATCATGTTCTATCTCTTACACACAAGCATGAGGCTGTTGTGAAGGTAAAGACAGACCGCAACGAACCGTCCGTCAACTCCGTGACGCCTGTCTGGGAAACGGCGAATTGGAATGAACGTGAAATATACGACCTGCTCGGCATTGAATTTCCAGGACATCCTGACCTGCGCCGGATTATGATGCCGGATGAGTGGGTCGGTTATCCGCTTCGCAAAGACTATGAACCGATTGACCCGGAGGTGTAACCGATGACGCTGCGCACAGAAGAATTATTGCTAAATGTAGGACCGCAGCATCCGAGTACACACGGGGTGTTTCGGATTATTGTCAAGCTGGACGGCGAAGTGATTCGCGAGGCGATCCCAGTTATGGGATATTTGCATCGCGGCACAGAGAAGCTGGCCGAGAACTTGACCTATACACAAATTATTCCTTATACCGACCGAATGGATTACGTGTCGGCGATGACGAACAACTATGTGCTATGTCATGCAGTCGAGACGCTGATGCAGCTGGAGATCCCCGAGCGGGCGCAGTATTTGCGCTTGATCGTAATGGAGCTGCAGCGTGTAGCCAGCCACCTTGTATGGTGGGGGACGTACCTGCTTGACATCGGTGCGATGAGCCCGTTCCTGTTCGCGTTCCGCGACCGGGAAATCATTATCGATCTGTTTAACGAGCTGTGCGGAGCCCGTCTTACTTACTTCTATATGCGTGTAGGCGGGGTAAAATGGGATGCGCCGGAGGGCTGGATTCAGAAGGTTCGCGAGTTTATCCCCTATATGCGCAAGCGTCTTGACGAATACGAGGATCTGGTCGGAGGCAATGAGATTTTCCTTGCTCGGATTAAGGGCATCGGCAAATACGACGCAGAAACTGCAATCAGCTACGGTCTCAGCGGTGCGAACCTGCGCTGCACCGGGGTCAACTGGGATATACGTAAGGATCAGCCTTATGGCATCTACGACCGGTTCGACTTTGATGTGCCGGTTTCCTACAACGGCGATTGTTATGACCGGTACCTGCTGCGTCTGGAAGAAATCAAGCAAAGCTTGCGAATTCTCGAGCAGGCGGTGGAGCAGTTCCCGGGGGACGGCGAAATTATGGGCAAGGTGCCCCGCGTCATTCGCCCGCCCGAAGGCGAGGTATACTCCCGAATTGAATCGCCGCGCGGCGAGATCGGCTGCTATATCGTATCGAAGGGTAAGGATAAGCCGTATCGGATCAAGTTCCGTCGACCCTCCTTCGTCAATTTGCAGATTCTTCCAAAGCTGCTTGTCGGCGAAACGATGACGAACCTGATCACGATACTGGGCGCGATTGATATCGTCGTCGGGGAGGTAGACGCATAATGGATGCGCTGCTGCAAGGCTCGCTAACGGTAGGTAAATTTTCAATCTTCCTGCTGATCGGCGTTGCGCTGTTGGGCATTGTGCTCGGCTTCGTAACGTATGCGATCTATTTTGAACGGAAGGTTATCGGCTGGATGCAGCTGCGGATCGGTCCGAACCGGGTTGGTCCGTTCGGTCTGCTGCAGTCGGTGGCAGACGTGCTGAAGCTGCTGCTCAAAGAAGACACAATTCCGCATCGAGCGGAACGAACCTTGTTCATTCTGGCGCCGGTTATTACCTTCGTTCCTTCGTTTGCCGTGCTCGCTACGATCCCGTATACGCCTAATTTATATCCTGCCGACCTGAATGTCGGGCTGCTCTATTACGTAGCCTTGTCCGGTATTTCGACGATCGGCATCATTCTCGGGGGCTGGGCGTCGAACAATAAATATTCGCTGCTCGGTGGAATGCGTTCCGCCGCGCAGATGATTTCCTATGAGGTTCCGCTTGTTCTCTCTACGGTTGGCGTTGTGCTGCTGTCCGGCAGCCTTAGTCTCCGAACGATTGTCGAAAGGCAGGGCGACAACTTCTGGGAGTGGAACTTCCTGCCGCAAATCATCGCCTTTGTCGTCTTTATCATCGCCGCCGTGTCGGAGCTTAACCGCACGCCGTTCGATTTGCCGGAGGCTGAGTCGGAGCTGGTCGCGGGATACCATGTGGAATACAGCGGGTTCCGCTTCGCCTTCTTCATGCTGGCCGAGTATGTGTATGTATACGCGATTGCCGCATTGACCACCGTGCTGTTCCTGGGCGGCTGGCATGCGCCGCTGGCGATTCTTGATTTTGTACCGGGAATTATATGGTTCCTGCTGAAGTTTTCCTTCGTCGTATTTTTCCTGTTCTGGCTGCGTGCGACGATGCCGCGGATTCGCGTCGACCAGCTGATGAGCCTCGGCTGGAAATGGCTGCTGCCGCTGGCGCTGCTGAACATCTTTATCACCGCGATTGCCAAGCAATTTCTTTAACACAGGAGGGGATCGGCGATGAAAGGTTTGGTCAAAGGTTTGGGCGTTACGTTGAAAAACATGACCAAGAAAAAAGTAACCTATGCGTATCCCGACGTTCCGCTCAACATGCCGGACCGGTTTCGCGGCGTGCAGCATTTTGACCCGGAGAAGTGCATCGTATGCAATCAATGTGCGCGCATTTGTCCGACGGAATGCATCACGCTGACTGGCAAAGCCAATCCGGATCCCGAGAAAAAGGGCAAGGTCATCGATACGTACGACATTAATTTTGAAATATGCATCCTTTGCGATCTTTGTACGGAGGTTTGCCCGACGGAAGCGATCGTCATGACAAACAATTTCGAGCTGGCCACCTACAGCAGAGACGATTTGTTCAAGGATATGGCGTGGCTGCACGGCAACAACACCAATGTCCGTCAGGATCAGAACGGGCAAGCGGCTGCGATGGCTGCCAAGGGAGGTTCCAAAGCGTGACGTTTACGTTCTCCGGCGAATTCGTAATGTTCTTCATCTTCGCACTGTTTATTATCGGCGGGTCCATCTTTATGCTCAGCTTCACGAAGGTTGTGCATATGGCGGTAGCGCTCGCTTTCGCGTTTCTCAGTCTGGGCGGACTGTATGTCATGCTCGAGGCTGAGTTTATCGCGTTCGTTCAAATTTTGATCTATGCCGGTGCGGTTACGATCCTCATGATATTCGGCATTATGATGACGAAGCATCAGAACGAGGACGAAGAGCCGAAGCGGCCTTGGCATAACGGACTGCTGCTGGTCGGCAGCCTGGGGTTGTTCGGCATTCTCTTCTATGCGATTCAGCAAAGCAGCTTTACCGGCAATGAGCTGGCTGTTCCTGATAACACGAGAGCTATCGGCGAGCTGCTGTTCACGAAGTATGTCATTCCGTTCGAGACGGTATCGGTGCTGCTGACGGTCGCTTTTGTCGGAGCCATCATCATCGCCAAGAGGGAGGAGGAGTAAGATGACGAACATCGCCTCGTCCTATTTGACGCTTGCTGCCATTCTGTTCTGTATCGGCTTGTACGGCGCTCTGTCGAAGCGCAATGGGGTTATCGTGCTGTTCTCGATCGAGCTGATGCTCAACGCCGTCAACCTGAATCTGATCGCCTTCTCCAAGTATGGACTCGTTCCTTCGCTGACGGGACACATTTTCTCGCTATTCAGCATTACGATAGCGGCAGCGGAAGCGGCTGTCGGCATCGCCATCCTCATTATGCTGTATAGGAACAAAGGCACAACCGACGTCCATGAGATGGACGAGATGAAGCATTAGCTGATCGAGGAGGGTACTGCATGAATTCCGTCTATTCCCAATACGCCTGGCTTGTGCCGATGTTTCCGCTGCTGGCGTATGTGATTTTGACCGCGATGGGACGGCAGATGAAAGGTGTCGGGTCGCTGGTGGGCATCTTCGGCTCGCTCGCAGCACTCGTGCTGTCGCTGCTGATCTTTATGGAGCGGTTGAACGGGACTGTCACCGAATATATTTGGAACGAGTGGAAATGGATCGATATCGGCGGCTTTCAAGTGAACGTCGGGTTCGAAATTAACAACCTGAATGCCTTGATGCTTGTCATCGTTACACTCGTCTCGTTCCTGGTCAATTTATACTCGCGCGGATACATGGCCGAGGATGACCGGATGACCGTCTTTTTCAGCTATATTGCCTTGTTCACATTCTCGATGCTGGGGCTTGTGATCGCTGAGAATCTGTTCCTGCTGTTTATTTTCTGGGAGCTGGTCGGCGTATGCTCGTTCCTGCTGGTCGGCTTCTGGTATATGAAGCCGGAAGCGAGATCGGCTGCGAAGAAGGCGTTTATTGTGACGCGTATCGGCGATTTGGGGCTGTTTATTGCGATTTTGCTCCTGTTCGTATACATGCCTGGAAATGCGCTTGATTTCAGCTCCATCCATAATGCCTTCGAAACCGGAAAAATTCCGGAACATAATGCAACGTTAATAGCGATCCTGATCTTTATCGGCGCGATCGGCAAATCCGGGCAATTCCCGCTGCACACGTGGCTTCCGGATGCGATGGAAGGTCCGACGCCGATCTCGGCGCTTATCCACGCCGCAACGATGGTCGCCGCGGGGGTATACCTGGTTGCGAGAACGTACGACGTCTTCCTTGCTTCATCGGATGCGATGCAGGTCGTCGCATACGTCGGTGCGTTCACCGCGATTTTCGCGGCAACGATTGCGATTGCGCAGAACGATTTGAAACGAATTCTGGCCTACTCGACCGTAAGCCAGCTCGGCTATATGATGATGGCGCTCGGGATCGGGAGCATGGTCGGCGGCATGTTCCATCTGATGACTCATGCTTTCTTCAAGGCGCTCTTGTTCCTTGGCGCGGGCAGTGTCATTCATGCCGTGCATGAGCAGGATATACGCAAGATGGGCGGACTCGCCCGCTCGATGAGAACGACGGCGCTCACGTTCGCAATCGGTACGCTTGCGCTTGCAGGGATTGCACCGCTCTCCGGATTCTGGTCCAAGGAAGCGATCCTCACCCATGCGTATCATGTCGATGCGACGTTGTTCTGGATTGGGGTCATCACCGCATTGTTTACTGCGTTCTATATGGCGCGCCTGTTCATTCTCGTCTTTCTCGGCAAACCGCGCAGTGACATGCATGCGCATGAATCTCCTGCGGTGATGACGATCCCGCTGCTTGTATTGGCAGTGCTCGCGATTGTCGCTGGCTTTGTATACACACCGTTTAATCCATGGTTTGGCGAATGGCTCACCGGCGTTCACGCAGAGGAGCACGCCGAATGGCTGGTCATCGTGCTAAGCACTGCGGCAGGTGTAGGTGGGCTGCTGCTCGGCTTCCTCATATACGGTAGATCCAGCCAAGCGGATCAAACGTTCGCGGCTCGTGCTGGTGCACTGTATGCGGTGCTTCATCGCAAATATTTTATCGACGAGCTGTACCACGCTGTGCTGGGCACACCGCTTCGCGCATTGGGCAAGCTGCTGGATTGGTTCGACTACTATGTCGTGGACGGCTTGGTTCGTCTCGCTGCTGGCGCATTCGCGGGAATTGGCCGCGCCGGTGTTCGCATGCAGAACGGACAGGTACAATCCTATGGCGTGATGATGGTTATCGGTTTCCTGCTCTTCGCTGCGTTCTTTGTTGGAAGGAGGTTGTTATAGCGTGTTCGCAAATATTCCGATTTTGTCGCTGATTACGTTTGCGCCGCTGCTTGGCATCGTTCTTCTCCTGTTCGTACCGAAGCATCAGGGTCGAATGCTGAAGCTGGTGTTCCTGCTGGGGGCGTTTATACCGCTCGGCTTGGCTTCCTTCGTCTACCAGGATTTCAACAAAAGCTCCGGATTGCCGCAATATGAGGAGTTCTGGAATTGGATTCAGATTCCGCTCAATAAAGAGGCCGGATGGATTTCGCAATTCGACTTGTTTCAGCTGGAGTTCAATTATGTGCTCGGTCTGGACGGCTTGTCGCTGCCGCTCGTGTTCTTGACCGCGCTCGTCGCGTTGATGGCGGCGCTCGCATCCGTTCACATCAAGAAGCGTTTGAAGTCCTACTATATTCTGTTCCTGCTGCTGGAGCTCGGCATGCTGGGTGTGTTTCTGGCAAGGGACCTGTTCCTGTTTTTCATTTTCTTCGAGATTACGTTGATTCCGATGTACTTCTTGATCGGGATTTGGGGCTTCAAGGACCGCGAGCGTGCGGCCAACAAGTTCTTGCTTTATAACGGAATCGGATCGGCAATTATGCTGATCGCTTTTCTGATTCTCGTCGCAACGGCTGGCTTTACGCTGACGCAGGACGCAAGCGGCGCTTCCGTTACGTACAGTGCAAGCTACGAGGTCATTGCGAAAAATTTGATGGATCCGGAAGCGGTCGCGCACCTGCCGAATACTCAGTTT
>JBEPYM010000033.1:9443-26356 GCA_041641375.1 Paenibacillus sp. | reverse complement strand
GCCGGAAGCGTTGAGCTCGATGGCGATGCCTGCCGACGCAATCGCCTCCAGCGTCTCGTCCTCCACCGTCGTCATGTCCTCCGTCGGCTCCACGCAGAACCGCTTGATCACATCGACATGGCCGATGATATCGTAGAACCCGGTGCCCGCCGCTTGCCGTACGGCGCGATAATAAGCGCGATACACCTCGTTCGGGTTTCTCGTCTGCCATCCGGCCGTCTGACGAAAGTCGGTAATATCCCAATCTCCCAAATAATGCACGCTGCCAATGAGATAATCCCACGGATACGCATGCACCATGGACTCGATTTCCTTTTCAAAGCCTTCGACATAATCGGCTTCCAGACCGACACGGACGTCGATCCGGCCTTCGTATTTGTGCTTGAGCGCGAACGCTTCCCGGACGTAGGCATCGAGCTCGCTGCGCGGCATCGCCATTCCGTCGAACGGGTAAGCAGCCGGATCAAGATGAATGAGCGGCATATGGTCGGAAAGCCCGATCTGGTCCAGACCGATTTCGATCGCCTTGAGGATATAATCCTCAAGGCTGCCTTCGGCATGTCCGCAGCGGGCGTGGTGTGTGTGATAATCGATCTGCATAAGTGCGGCTCCTTGCTTATTTGTGGCGGCGCGCCAGCTCTTGCAGCACGTCGTCCAGCGGCAGATTTTGCTCCTTGAGGAGCACCAGGAGATGGAACAACAGGTCGGCCGATTCGTATCTCAGCTCGTCCGGGTCGCGATTCTTGGCAGCGATAATAACCTCCGCCGCTTCCTCGCCCACCTTTTTCAATATTTTGTCGACACCCTTCTCAAACAGGTAGGTCGTGTACGCTCCTTCCGGACGCTCCTGCTCACGCTGGGCAATCGTCTCCTGCAGCCGATCCAGAATGGCATACCGACCGGTCGGCTCGACCGTCTCGCTGCTTGCGCTGCGGTAAAAGCATGTATTGGCGCCGGTATGGCAGGCCGGTCCGTTCGCGTGAACTAGCACGAGCAGCGTGTCGGAGTCGCAATCATAGCGGAGATCGACGATGCGCTGTGTGTTGCCCGAGGTCGCTCCCTTGTGCCACAGCTCCTGCCGGGAGCGGCTGTAAAACCACGTCTCGCCCGACTCGAGCGACAGGCGAAGCGATTCCTCGTTCATATAAGCGAGCATCAGCACATCCTTCGTCGCCGCATCCTGTACGATGGCCGGTGCGAGCCCATCCTTGTCCCATTTTACTTGCAAATCGTTTGGCTTCAACGAACCTCGACTCCTTTGCTTCTGAGGTCGCGCTTGACCTCTTCGATCGTCATTTCTTTATAGTGAAAAATGGTAGCTGCGAGCCCTGCATCCGCATGACCCTCGCGGAACACCTCGGAGAAATGCTCAATGCGCCCCGCCCCGCCCGATGCGATGACAGGGATGTTGACGCTGTCGCTGACGGCCCTCGTCAGCTTGATATCGAAGCCGTCCTTTGTGCCGTCCGCATCCATACTTGTCAGCAGCAGCTCGCCCGCTCCAAGCTGCTCAGCCTGCTTCGCCCATTCCAGCGCGCGAATGCCGGTCGGGGTACGGCCTCCGTGGGTAAATACCTCCCACTCTCCCCATTCCGCGTTGAACTTCGCATCGATCGCAACCACGATGCATTGAGCGCCGAATTTGCGCGAGCCTTCCGCAATCAGCTGCGGATTCCGCACCGCAGCCGTATTGATGCCGATCTTGTCGGCGCCTGCTCGCAAAATCCGCTTCATATCGTCGGTGGTGGAGATGCCGCCGCCCACCGTGAACGGAATCGTGATCTCGCCGGCCGTTCTTCGGACAACCTCGATCATCGTCGCCCGCCCTTCCACGGAAGCGGAAATATCGAGGAACACGAGCTCGTCGGCGCCCTCCCGGTCATACTGGGCGGCAAGCTCGACCGGATCTCCCGCGTCTCGCAAATTAATAAAATTTACACCCTTCACCACACGGCCATCCTTCACATCCAAGCACGGAATGATCCGTTTCGTAAGCATGCTGCTCCCTCCCTCCTGCGCTTAAGCGCCTGTTCCGCAATAAGCTACCACTTGCTCATAGGAGAGCTCTCCGCCGAACACATCCAGTGCGCTGCCGATCGTAAGGTCCAGCCTGCCCTGCGTCAGCTCCCGGAACGAAGCGATGTCCTCGATCGATCGAACGCCCCCGGCATACGTCGTGGGAATCGTTGTCCACGCCGCCAGCTGCTGAGCGAGCTTCGCCTGATAGCCGCTCCGCTTCCCCTCCACATCGACGGCATGAACGAGAAATTCGCTGCAATATTGCTCAAGCGCGCGAATCGTATCCGGCTGAATGACAAAATCGCTGAACGTCCGCCACCCGTTCGTGACGACGTACCATTGACCGTCCTTCTCCTTGCAGCTTAGGTCGATCACGAGCCGATCCTTGCCCACCTCCGACACGATTCGCTCCAGATGGTCCATTCGCAGCGAGCCGTCCTGAAAAATATAGGAGGTCACAATGACGTGCGAGGCGCCCTGCTCCAGCCAGCCGGCCGCATTGTCCGCCGTTATGCCGCCGCCGATCTGGAGGCCGCCCGGATACGCCTGCAGCGCTTCGGCAGCCGCTTGTTCGTTGCCGCTTCCCAGCATGATGATGTGGCCGCCCGTCAGCTTGTCGCGCCGATACATCTCCGCATAATAAGCGGGCGTAAGCTCCGACACGAAATTTTCGACAACGGCGGACGGGTCCTGCTGCAGCGTCTCGCCTACGATCTGTTTCACCTTTCCTTGATGCAGGTCGATGCAAGGTCTGAATTTCACGCGCGGCCAGCCTCCTTGGCTTCCTTGCCGGCGAGCGCGAGAAAGTTGCTCAGCAGCTTCATGCCGACAGCGCCGCTCTTCTCCGGGTGGAACTGCATTCCGAATACACGGCCGCGCCCGACGATCGCCGTCACAGCATCCGGATAATCCGTCGTCGCAAGCACATCCTCCGGCCGGCCGGCGAGCGCATGGTAAGAATGCACGAAATACACATGGCCCTCCTCAAGTCCCGCAAAGATCGGGCTGCCCGCCTGACGGAAGGTCAGCCGGTTCCACCCCATATGCGGCACCTTCAGCCCGCCCTGGAACCGGACCACGCGGCCCGGCAGCAAGCCCAGACCCTCGTGCCGCCCGTACTCCTCGCTCTCCTCGAACAGCAGCTGCATGCCGAGGCAGATGCCGAGCAGCGGCTTCCCCGCCGCAGCGGCGGCCTTCACCGCATCGCCCAGCCCCGTCTCGCGCAGCTGCTCCATCGCATCGCCGAAGGCGCCGACACCCGGCAGCAGCACGGCGTCCGCCGCCAGCAGCGCCTCGCGGTCCGACGTCACCACACTCTCGTACCCAAGCCGCTCAACCGCCTTGCCGACGCTGTGGAGATTGCCCATTCCGTAATCGACAATGGCGATCATGCTTACAGAACCCCTTTCGTCGAGGGAACGCCTTTGACGCGCGGGTCCACCGTCGTCGCTTCATCCAATGCCCGGCCCAGCGCCTTGAACACCGCTTCCACCATATGGTGCGTGTTGTGCCCGTAGTGCACAATGACATGCAGCGTTACCCGCGCCTCCAGCGCAAACTTGTGCAGAAACTCATGCACCAGCTCCGTATGGAAGCTGCCGATCGTCTGGGACGGATATTGCGCCCGATATTCCAGATGCGGCCGATTGCTCACGTCGATCGCAACCTGCGCAAGCGCCTCGTCCATCGGCACGAACACGTTCGCATAACGCTTGATCCCTTTCTTGTCCCCAAGCGCCTCATACAGCGCCCGTCCGAGACAGATGCCGATATCCTCCACCGTATGGTGATCGTCAATATCGATGTCGCCTTCCGCCTTCACCTTCAAGTCGAATTGACCGTGCTTCGTAAACAGATCCAGCATATGATTCATAAAAGGCACATCCGTCTCAAGCTGCGTCAGGCCGCTGCCGTCCACCGCGAACGAGAGCTCGATATTCGTTTCATTCGTCCTGCGGGTTATGCTGCTCTCACGCACCCGTGCTTCACCGTACTCCATCTCGTTGACACCCTCCTCAATCACTTGGAAGCCTGCTTCTATCCTCATTCAAAACGGATTTCCACCGCACGCGCATGACCCTCGAGCCCCTCATGTCTGGCCAGCGCCGCAATCGTCGCCGCATCACGGCGAAGCGCCTCACGGCTGTAGCGGATCAGGCTCGACTTCTTGACAAAATCGTCCACCGACAGCGGCGACGAGAATCGCGCCGTTCCGTTCGTCGGCAGAACATGGTTCGGACCGGCAAAATAATCTCCAACCGGCTCCGAGCTGTAATCGCCGAGAAAAATCGCGCCCGCGTTCTCGACACGCCCCAGCCATTCATCCGGCTCGCGCAGCATCAGCTCCAGGTGCTCCGGCGCCAGCCGGTTCACCACGGCGACACCTTCCTCCAGATCGCGCACGAGCACAATCGCGCCATGCCGGGCCAGCGAAGCCTCCGCGATCTCCCGCCGGGGAAGCTCAGCAAGCTGCTTGGCCAGCTCCGCCCGCACCCGCTCCGCGAGCTCTCGCGACGGCGTGATCAGCACAGCCGCCGCCATCTCGTCGTGCTCCGCCTGCGACAGCATATCCGCCGCCACATACGCGGCATTCGCGCCTTCATCGGCGAGCACGGCAATCTCGCTCGGTCCGGCGATGCTGTCGATATCGACGGCGCCGTACACCTCGCGTTTGGCCAGGGCCACATAAATATTGCCCGGTCCGACGATCTTGTCAACCGGACGGATCGTCGCCGTCCCGTACGCCAGCGCCGCTACCGCCTGTGCGCCGCCGACGCGGTATACCTCGTGCACGCCTGCTTCGGCTGCAGCGACAAGGATATACGGATCGACGCCCGCTACCCCCGCCGTAGCCGGGGGTGTTACCATCACGATCTCCGGCACACCCGCGACAAGCGCCGGTATCGCGTTCATCAGCACAGACGACGGATAAGCCGCCTTCCCGCCGGGCACATACAGCCCTACGCGCCGCAGCGGGCGAACGAGCTGCCCGAGCGTCGTGCCGTCCGGCTGCACGTCGATCCAGGACAGCCGCTGCTGCTTCTCGTGAAACGCCCGAATGCGGACCGCCGCCGCCCGGATTGCCTCGATAAAGCTCGGCTCCACCTTCCCGTAAGCTGCGTCGATCTCCGATTGCGTGACGCGCAGCTCGGAAGCTTCCGCGAAGTGAACGCGGTCGAACGCTTCCGTATACGCCAGCACCGCCTCGTCGCCTCTCTCCCGCACCTCGCGGACAATGCTGCGCACCGCTTCATTTTGCTCCGGCGTCCCGTAGTCCACCTTGCGGTCCAGCGCGAACCGCTCCGCCTGCACAACCGCAATCTCTACCGTCAATTCCGCCATATTGTCCAGCCTCCTCAAGCCTTCATTCCTGCCGCCGACGCCAGATGGCTTTGCAGCAGGTCGCAAAGCTGCTGGATGCGGTCATTTTTCATCCGGTAGCTGACCCGATTCGCAATAAGCCGGCTCGTAATGGGGAACATCGTCTCCAGCTCCACCAGCCCGTTGTCCTTCAGCGTCTGCCCCGTCTCCACCATATCGACGATCCGGTCCGCCAAGCCGATCAGCGGTGCAAGCTCAATCGATCCGTTCAGCTTGATCACCTCGACCTGCTCCCCCAGCTCGCGGAAATAGGCGGAGGCCACATTCGGGTATTTCGTCGCTACTCGAGGCTGAATGACGGGCGTCCAGCCAGGAAGCCCAATGACCGACATCCGGCATCTCGCAATTTGCAGATCGAGCAGCTCGTAGACGTCGCAATCTTCCTCCATCAATACGTCCTTGCCGACAACGCCGATATCAGCCACGCCATATTCCACATAAGTCGGCACGTCAACCGGCTTCGCCAAAATAAACTCCATGGACAGCTCCGGCACCGCCACGATCAGCTTCCGCGAGTCGTCCACCTCGTCTGGCACCCGCAGTCCCGCTTCGCGGAACAGCTTCGAGGCTTGCTTGTAAATACGCCCCTTGGGCATTGCAACCTTCAATATGTCACCCATCCGCACCGTCCCCCTCTATACAAAGACATCGAGCCGTGCAAAGCGCTCTCCCCGCCACTTCCAGCCGCCTTCCGCCAGCTCGGTCACACCCGCAGCAGCAGCGGCTGCATGGAAACCTGCCGCACCGTCTTCTGCCGCCCGTACCGTCACGACCGCCGCTCCGCCTTCCCGGAGTACGCCCGCATGCTGCAGCGCCTCCTGGCGCCGCGCCGCTGCAAACAGCACAAGCGCCCGGTCCGGCGACGCCGCAGAACGGCCGCCGATCGCTTCCAGTATGCGGTTCGTCTTCAGCGCAAAGCCCGTCGCCGCCGCCGGGCGGCCAAACTGCTTCAGCAGCTTGTCGTACCGCCCGCCGCTGCATACCGGGAACCCGAGCTCCGCCGCATATCCTTCAAAAATCATTCCCGTATAGTAATCAAAGTCGCCGATCATCGTCAGATCGATCAGCACATGCTCGCTAACCCCATAATCCTGCAGAATGCTCCAGACCTCGCAAAGATGCCGGATCGACGCCGTCGCTTCCTCATTTTTGCTCAGCCGCAGCGCCTCAACGCAAATTTCCTCGCCGCCGCGCAGCCGGAGCATGCCCTCCAGCTCCTCGGCCCCCACGGACGGCAGCTCCAGTCGGCGCACCCGTTCGCGATACCCTACGAAATCCCGCGCCAGCAAGCATTCCTTCAGCGCCTGCTGCTCCTCCGGACGCCCGGCTAGCGCTTCGGACAGCACCCCGTTCAGGAAGCCGACATGGCCGATAGCGACTTTGAAAGACTCCACACCCGCAGCCTGCAGCGAGGAAATCGCAAGCGCGACGACCTCCGCATCGGCGTCAGCCGAAGCATCGCCCACCAGCTCCAGGCCCGTCTGGAAAAATTCCATATCCTTGCCCGCTTCCGAAGGCGTTGCCCGGTATACGGCGCCATGATAGGCAAGCCGCAGCGGGAACGCTTCATCCTTCAGCAGCGACGATACGACGCGCGCGATCGGCGCCGTCATATCCGAACGCAGCACCAGCGTGGCGCCATTGCGGTCAAGCAGCTTGAACAGCTTATTATCGGAAGTCGACGACGCAGTCCCGACCGTATCGTAAAACTCCAGCGTCGGCGTCATCATCTCGCGATACCCCCAGCGCGCCATACACGCCAGCACCGATCTCTCGATCTCCCGCAGCTCCGCCGTCACATCCGGCAAATAATCCTTCACGCCTGCAGGCTTCTCAAACACTCTTGGTTTTGAAGACATCTCGTTCCTCCGCCCCTTATTCGCTTTATCCCGCTAATGTGCTACCATACTACCATATTAGCAAGATAAAGAACTTATACGCTGAGTTTACCATGGCGTTCCCCCAGCGTCAACGCAGAAATATCGGGCTCAGGGTAAATGAATGCTTGGTTTGCCCATACACTAATAGTACAATACTATCATAATCGTGTTTTCTATGGAGGCGACTGAGAATGTCTGACCCTCAAGAACAAATCCCCGAGAATTTCACTGCTTTCTTTTGGGATGTACATATCAAGGAATTAGATCTCGCTGCACACCGTCGCTTTATCATCGAACGACTTCTCAATGAAGGCGATCATCACACCTTGCAATGGCTTTTTCGCACCTATTCCATGGATGACATCCTGCTAACGATTCAGTCCAGCCGAAATTTATCCTTAAAGACGGCAAGATATTGGCAAATCTACTTTAATCTTAAGGAGGGGGACATGCGTTGTTTTGGAATGTTATTGACCAAACCAGACAATCTGTTCTAAAGCAAATCCTTGAAGCTGAGCCGGTTCAGGAGTGTTACCTGGCTGGCGGAACTGCATTGGCACTATTACTGGGACATCGTGAGTCGATCGATTTTGACTGGTTCACCCCCCGGTCCTTTACTCCGGAACAAATTGAAAGCAGCTTGTCCGGCCTTGGACATCTGATCATTACTGAAGCGAAGCCCAATACTTTTCACGGAATTTTCAATGGTGTTCAAGTAACCTGGCTACGATATCCGCGCCCATTACTTGATTCTCTGATTGTATCTTCCGAAATTCCTTCTTTAAAGATGGCTTCCTTGCTCGACATCGGCACCATGAAATTAATCGCTGCCAGTCAACGGGGCGCCAAGAAGGATTTTATCGATTTATATACGCTTGGACATCACGGTATTTTTTTAGAATCTCTATTATCCAGACTTTCTGATAAGTTCCCGGGAAACTCAATCAATTATTATCATATTGTAAAAAGTCTCGTGTTCTTCGACGATGCAGAACAAGAGCCAATGCCACGAATGCTTCATGAAATAAAGTGGGAGACAGTAAAAAATTATTTTATCACCCATCAGAAACCTTTGTTGAGCTATATTGCTGATAAATGACTCCTACCCTCACCAATCGATACCCGCCAATACCTGCCAAAGCCCGATTGCAGCCATATGGGCCGGGTAGAAGCTCCGCCACATCCACCTTGGCACACGCGCCTCCTCGAACCGGCGCAGCAGGAACGGCCAATAATAGATCGCAATCGTCGCGATCGCGCTGAACATTTGCAGAAACCAGCCTGCATACAGCCAATATGCAATGTTCATCGCCAGATGCGCCGCAACCGCCGCGTGCGATTGCAAATAACGGTAGATGACGACAAGCAGCATTCCATATGCGTTATAGTCAAAAGGTAACAACGTCAGCAGCACCGCAAATCCCCCGATCAACAGCGCTCGAAGCAGCGGATGCCCTAGCTTGTCGCACAGATAGAGCGCTGTCAATGAAACGAACAGCGTGCCGATTACATTGATGTTGTCGGCGCCGAGTCCCCACATATAGAGCGGCTGCGATACGAGCCCGATTACGAACAGCCGCGTCAAATACTTGTATATGTCGCGCGTACGGAAATATCCTTGGACAAGCGCGTAGCAATACAGCGGGAACGCGATTCGCCCAATCAGACGCCAGAGCGGGTCCTCCGGGTAAAACACAAGCCCGATATGATCGATCAGCATCGTCAGCATCGCCAGCATTTGCATGGCATGTCCTCCTCGCTACGCCCGGTCGCGAATGACGCGCATCGGGTTGCCGCCGACAAACGCGCCGGCCGGAACATCCTTCGTGACGACCGTGCCGGCCGCCACCACAGCGCCGTCGCCGATCTCTACGCCGGGCAGAATGAGTGAGCAGGCGCCGATCATCACGTTGGAGCCGATACAGACATCGCCGAGTCGGTATTCACGTATCAAATATTCATGCGTCAGGATGGTCGTATGATAGCCGATAATGGTGTTGTCTCCCACCGTGATCCGCTCCGGAAAAAATACATCCGGCATTACCATCAGCGCAAACGCCGCATGCCGCCCGACGCGCATCCCGAGCACACGACGATAAATCCACAGCTTCCACGAAAGGATCGGCATATAACGGGACAGCTGAATAAACAAAAAATTCCGCACCCCTTTCCACCAGGGCACGGTTCGATAAATTTGCCACAATGCGTTCGGTCCTTCGACCGGATATCGTTCTGTACGTCTCACTTTATACAACCCTCTTCTGAACGCCGATCAGATCGAGCAGCTCCCGCATATCGGAGATGACGTAGCGCGGACCGTACGGTATCAGCGCTTCAATCCCCTTGAGCGTCCATGTAACGGCCACCGACGGAACCCCCGCACCGTTCGCCGACAGAATATCAGCCGAGCTATCGCCTACCATAAGCGTCCGCTTCGGGTCAGCCCCGAGCCGCTCCAGCGCCAGCTGCACCGGCTGCGGGTCAGGCTTCGGCTTCGTCACATCGTCGAGCGTCACCAAGGTTTTCATATATTTCGCAAGCCCGGTCAGCTCTAGTCCCATATCGGTGGTCCGGCGGATTTTCGTCGTTACGACTCCCATCGCAATACCAAGCCGGTCCAGCTCCTCCACCACTTCGTGCACATAGGGGAACGCCGTTACCAGCTTGTCATGCATCGACCAGTTGGCCGCCCGGTAACGCGCCCGCAGCTCCTCCACATCTGTCAGCCCCGACAGTCGGCTCAGCTGTTCATCGAGCGGCTGCCCCATATGCGGAATAATATCCTCGCGGGTCAAATGCCCGAACCCGCACTCCTGCAAGGCCTGCAGGAACGATCGCAGGATCAGCTCATTCGTATCCAGAATGGTGCCGTCCAGATCGAACAGCACCGTATCGTATTGTTGTATGCTCACGTTGCACTCCCTCTTCTTGCTCGATTCGTTAGTCAGCTCCGCCGCCACCGCCGTCGGTCGAGCTTCCGCCTGCGTCAGAGCTGTAGGAGGACGCGTCGACTTCTCCCGCCCCTGCTTTATCGCCGCTTTTGTCGGATTTTCCATCGGTGTCCACTGTCGTCGCTCCAGCTGCAGTCGCCGCAATCAGGCCAACATCGGCTGCCGAACCCGCCACCACGGCTGCCGGCGCCTTGGCAGATACGATCGGATCGGCATAGCGCTCCTTCGCATACCCCTTCTTTCTCCGAACCACGATAATTACAAAAGCCGCGAAAATCAGCAGCAGAGCGACAACCTGCGAGATACGAACGTTCCCATAAGCCATGTCGCCCGATTCAAAGCCGAGTGCCGTCATTGGCGACCAGAGCGCCCCCACAAATCCCTCCAGCCATTCTGGTCCGTCAAACGCCAGACTGTCCGTCCGCAGCCCTTCAATAAAGAATCGGCCGATCGAGTACCAGATGAAATAGCTCATAAACACTTCGCCCGCACGCACGAACAGCTGCCTGCGAAGGGCGAACAGCAGCAGGATGCCGAATGCATTCCACAGCGACTCATACAGAAAGGTAGGATGATAGAAGCCGTCCTTGATATACATCTGATCGACAATAAAGTCCGGTAAAAAAAGCGTATTGCGCAGAAACATCTCGCTCACAGGACCGCCATGCGCTTCCTGGTTGACAAAATTACCCCAACGGCCGATCGCCTGCCCGATAAGCAGCGACGGCGCGCATATATCGGCGATCCGCCAGAAGCTGTAGCCCTTCGCTCTCGTATACAGCACCGCAGCGATGACCGCACCGATTAGAGCGCCATAGATCGCGATACCGCCTTCCCATATTTTGAACACATCGATTGGGTTATCCTTGTAATCCTGCCACTTGAACGCCACATAATAGATTCTGGCTCCAACAATTGCGCTCGGCACCCCGATCAGCAGCAAGTCCATGAAGAAATCCGAGGGCAGCCGGAACCGCTTCCCCTCCTGAATGGCCAAGCCCAACCCCGCCAAAGCAGCCAATCCCAAAATGATTCCGTACCAATGCACACGCAGAAACCCAAGATCGAGCGCCACCGGGTTAATTGCCAGCTCCATACTGCGCCTCCTTCAGCTAATCGTTCTCGTCATAATCTTCGGCAATCGTTTCCGTCAGCCGGTTCGTAAATTGCAGCGCCGCATTGTAGCCCATCCGCTTCAGTCGGTAATTCATCGCCGCCACTTCGATAATAACCGCCAGGTTTCGGCCGGGTCGCACCGGTATCGTCACCAGCGGCACATCCGTATCGAGAATTTTTGTCTTCTCCTCATCGAGTCCAAGCCGGTCATATTGCTTGTCCTGCTGCCAGTTCTCGAGCTTGATGACGACCGACACGCGTTTCTCCGAGCGGACGGCGCCCGCTCCAAACAACGTCATGACGTTGATGATGCCGAGACCGCGAATTTCCAGCAGATGCTTGATCAGCTCCGGTGCTTGCCCGAACAGCGCAAGATCCGCCGTCTGGCGAATCTCCACCGCATCGTCGGCAATCAGGCGATGCCCGCGCTTCACAAGCTCGAGCGCTGTCTCACTCTTGCCGATGCCGCTGCTTCCGGTAATCAGCATCCCGATTCCGTACACATCGATCAACACACCGTGAATCGTAGTCGTCGGCGCAAGCTTGTTTTCCAGAAAGCCAGTAATTCGGCTCGCGAGAATGGTGGTTGCAACACTGCTTCGCAGCAGCGGCACCCCGTTCTCCTCCGCAACCTTGATGAATTCGATCGGCACGTCAAGACTTCTCGTAATGATAAAACACGGCGTCTCGTCGGAGCAGAGTCTCTCCGCCCGCTCCATCCGTTCCTCACCGGACAAGGTGTGGAAGAAGGTGAGCTCCGTCCGCCCCATAATTTGCACACGTTCCTTCGGATGGAACTCGAAATACCCGGCAATCTCCAACCCCGGTCGGTTCAGATCGGCTACCGTGATCGACCTCTTGAGCCCCGCCTCGCCGCTGACAACCTCCAGATTAAATTTCTGCACGAGATCGGAAACTCTTGCTTTCTTCGGCATCGCGTCCGCACTCCTCCATCCGTCTTCCTTTTTTCAATCGTAAAACAACCCGCTCCGGAAATCAATCGGGCTTACGATTCGCACTCCGGCTCTTCGCCGCATGGCTCATTCGGACATCCGCCTGCTTCACGCCCGCCCCAGGTTTCGGCCCATTTGCGCAGCTCGATTAGAATCGGCTGGAATGCCTTGCCTTTATCCGTCAACGCATATTCGACTCGAACCGGGACCTCAGGATAGAGCGTTCGGCTTACGAGGCCGACTGCCTCGAGCTCCTTCAACCGCTCGGACAGCAGCCTGCCACTGATCGGCAAACCGTTCTCGAGCTCGGAGAAACGCTGCGGTCCCTCTTCCATGAGCCGGTGCAGTACAAACATCGTCCATCTTTTGCCGAGGAGCTGAAATGCATCGGACATTACACAGCTCTGCTGCTCTTGCATTGGCGTCACCTCATAACCCGCTTATGATTGATAAGTCATGTTACAGACATTATAGCGGATTCCAGCAAATTTCGCATTTTATTTACTTGACAACCGCCAATTGCATATCTATACTTACTTACAAAAGGTAATCGGTTACGTTTCGTAATCAGTTTATAAAATACAATAAGGAGTGGTTTTGTATGTCAACTGTATTGGTTATCACCGCAAATCCGAAGGCGTCCGAGCAATCCTACAGCCTGTCCGCCGCACATGCGTTTATGGAGGAATACCGCATCTCCCATCCGAACGACGAGCTCGTGCTGCTCGATTTGTACCAAGAGGATTTGCCTCTTCTGGATGAGACAGGTCTCAGTGCGTATTCGAAATACATGGCGACCAAATCCTTCGACGGGATGACCATCGAGGAGCGCGCCCATCTGGAGCGAGCATTTCAATTCACCGAGCAATTTATCCAGGCAGACAAGTATGTATTCGTAAATCCGATGTGGAACTTCAGCATCCCGCCAAAGCTTCGTGCATACATTGATCTCATTGTCATCGCGGGCAAAACCTTCATTTATGACCGTGAAGTCGGGTTGAAGAGTTTGATTCCGGGCAAAAAAGCGCTGCATATTCAAGCGAGTGGGAGCGTTTTTTCCGAAGGACCGATGCAGGAGATGGAGTTCGCCGCGCGGTATATCAAGTCGTTGTTTCACCTGTTCGGCTTCGAGGCGGATTATCTGAACATTGAAGGAACAGCAATGGACAAGGACGGCAGTCTGCGCCGCCGTTCCATGGAAAGAGCACGTCAGCTCGCCGCATCGTTCTAAGCGACAGGGTACACGGCGATTACAACAGTGAAGGCAGGGCAAGACGGGCTCGTTTCGGTACTTGAGCCTTCCTGCCCTGCCTTCCCGCTTGTCAGTGAGGGAGCAGCCCTCGCAGCTGTTCGACATGACGGCGGTCTTGATCCAGAATCCGCTTGATCAGCGTCATACTCTCTTCGTCCAGATCGCCACGCACGATCTCCTCCGATTTTCCGATGCCGTATTTCGATTCTCCCTTCAGACAGCTTTCAATGATGCCGTCCCGCGTATCCGGATAGCCCTTCAATTCCTGCAGCACCTCCGCGATTTTACCGCCAAAGCCGACATCGGTTGCCGCTTGTCCGCCCAGCGCATGAATACGCTCTGCCACCTGCTCAGCCTGGCGCTTATGATCCAACTGGATTCGCTCCAGCACCCGCTTCACTTCCGAATCCTCCATCCTGCCGATATAATGCTCCAGCGCATGGATGCCCATATAACGCCCCTTCAGAAAATCGTTTAATGCTTGAACGACTGTCTGCTGTTCTGTCGCTTGCATCATGTCACACTCCCTTCAATTGAATCGATATAGCCATTCCCGATCGAACGCAGGGTCATGCATGCATGTCCGACATTCGACTCGCATACATTGGTGGTAATAAGGGAGAAGGAGACGGTGCAATGACAAACATGGACAAGCAGCGCTTTGATTTACTGGAGGTACTGGCGAGACGGGAGCATGAATGGGTAAACAGCAGCGGCAGCCTCGACTCCAAGGAGAACGGGGATGCCATCCGCACGAAGGTGGAAGAGACACTGATCCAGCGGGGTTATGTGCACTGCCATGAATGCAAGGGCAGGATATTGGCAATGGACGAGCTTCAGATCGTGCTGCTGCCGCTGAACGAGCAGGACGGCATAGCTGTCGTCGTGCACAAGGAACCGTGCCGGTAAGCACGGTTCCTTGGGTTTATTCGTCACGCCTCAACAATGTATCGAGCCCTGGCTCGCTATTATACTCATCATCCTCACGATTAGTGAGCCAAACCTCGTAATCCCCCCGCCAACCAAGCCTTCCCCTCATTTTTCATGACAGTCGACTCGCTAATTGCGACTCAAGGATTACTATAAAGTGTACACCAACCACATATGACTGATATTCACCTATATCCCGACTCTGCCGCTTTCTGCCCTTCTCCACATTCCCCGAACTCTGCCGCTTTCTGCCCTTCTCCACATTCCCCGAACTCCGCCACTTTCGGTGCACCTCCACGTTCCCCGACACTCTGCCGCTTTCGGCGCACCTGACGCATAATCCCCGCCTTCCGCCCCATTTCTCCGGTCAACACGAATCCACAGCCGCCCCCTCCGCATCCGATCGTCCCCCCCACCACAGCCGCCGATACATTCCCTTACCTGTCATCCCATAATATCCCCGCACGCAAAAACGAGACGCCCCGGTTCGGGACGCCTCGCATAGGAATCGTATGAATTAGTTCGTGAACAAGGCGAGCTCAGTTGCCTTGTCGAAGAAATGGATCTTGTTCATGTCGAATGCAAGCTTAACCGTTGTGTTCTCCTTCAGTCCTGCGCGGCCGTCAACACGAGCGATGACAGAGTTCTTGCTCAGGCCAGTCAGGTACAGGAACATCTCGTGGCCAAGGTTCTCGGCAACCTCGATGTGTGCATGGACGATGCTGTTCGGGGAAGCTTCCAGGAAAATTGGCTCCTGGTGAATGTCTTCCGGACGAACGCCCAAGATCAGCTCTTTGCCAACGAAGCCCTTCTCGCGAACGATCTTTGCTTTGCCTTCTGGTACAACAACGTTAACGTGCTCGTTCACGAAACGGAGCTCGCCGCCCTCTTCCTTCACCGTGCCGGTCAGGAAGTTCATCGACGGGGAACCGATGAAGCCCGCTACGAACATGTTTACCGGATGGTTGTATACTTCTTCAGGGGAAGCGGCTTGCTGAACGAGGCCGTCCTTCATGATTACAATCCGGTCGCCCATCGTCATTGCTTCCGTCTGGTCATGCGTTACGTAAATAACGGTAGTTTCCAGGCGCTTGTGCAGCTTGGAAATTTCGGCGCGCATCTGTACGCGGAGCTTCGCGTCAAGGTTGGAAAGCGGTTCGTCCATCAGGAACACTTGCGGTTCGCGGACGATCGCGCGGCCCAAGGCAACGCGCTGGCGCTGACCGCCGGAGAGCGCCTTCGGCTTACGGTCAAGCAGGTGTTCGATATCGAGAATGCGTGCCGCTTCACGGACGCGCGCATCAATGTCGGCTTTCTTGAATTTGCGGAGCTTCAAACCGAACGCCATGTTCTGATATACGTTCATGTGCGGGTACAGGGCGTAGGACTGGAACACCATCGCGATATCGCGATCCTTCGGTGCAACGTCGTTCACGAGTCGGTCGCCGATGTACAGCTCGCCTTCCGAAATTTCCTCAAGGCCCGCGATCATACGAAGCGTCGTCGACTTACCGCAGCCGGAAGGACCGACGAGAACTAGGAATTCCTTATCTTGAATATCCAAATCGAAATCGCTTACCGAAGGCTTGTCGGAGCCCGGATATTTCTTGTACACGTGTCTGAGCGTTACGCTTGCCATCTGTGTTTCCCCCTCAACGAATATATTGAACTCTATTACAAATCTTACCCGAAAGCGCTCTCTATGGCTATACACAATATCTACAAAAAAATTATTTCCTTTTCGTGACTTTGTACAATAGCAAGGCGAGCTTCAATAATACCGCCCCCTCGAATGTGCGCGCGTCCAATCCCAGCTCCTGCTTCAGCTTGTCGAGCCGGTAAAGCAGCGTATTGCGGTGAATGTAGAGCCGCTTCGCCGTTTCGCTGACGTTGCAGTCGAGCGCAAAGAACGTCTCCAGCGTATGAATCAGCTCGGTATCAAGATGCGGTTCACCGCGCCCAAGCACATCCTCTACGTACCTAGCCTTTTCCGTTTCGCTCAGACCGAACAGCAGCTGCTCGAGTCTCATCCGCCACGGGAGGAATATCCCCCCGGACAGGTCAAACCGCCGTCCTACCGCCACCGTCTGACGAAGCTGATACAGTACGGACAGCAGCGTCTCCGCCGGCAGACACGGATGGGACACGGCCACATGGCATTCCCCCACCCATTCGCTTGCGATCATCTCGTGCAGCCCGGAAGCGAGCGATTCAAGCGTCTCTTCAATCGTTTCCTCCGCCTCAACCCCCGAACCCGCCGAGGAAGAGAGCGACAGCAAGGACGAAGGGGCAAGCACCAGCCATTCCTTCCCATGCAGCGGCACCAGCGCCACCTCATCGTCAAAGAACGATTCCAGCAGGCGCTTCAGCTCTCCATACGGCGTTTGCAGCACGTTTGAGAAATCTCCCGTCAGCAGCAGCGGTATTTGGC
>JBEPYM010000033.1:0-9433 GCA_041641375.1 Paenibacillus sp. | reverse complement strand
GCCGTATGAAGCGCATAGCGCTCCGGCAGCGGACCTGCCAGCCGTCCGGCACGCGATTGATCCTGCAGCCATGCCCCCAGCGAGGTCATCACGCTCTCCTCATCGGCCTGCGAATCGTACGCGCCTGCTCCCTGCAGCAAATACATATCGACAAACAGCTTCACTAGCTGCTGCTCTCGTTCCCCAAGCTCGTCCGCCGCCGCCTCCAGCACAGTAGCCGTATCCGCCGACTGCTCCAATAAGAGACGCAGCGAGCCTTCCTTATTAGCCGCCTCGCTTCGGACCGCCAATCCCCATTCGTCCGCGGTCATTGTTAGTACGGATGCCTGGATGTGAGCCGAAGCCAGCTTCCCGAGTAATGCATCCCATTTGCCCATACCGTCCGCTCCTGTCCCATGAAACCTTTTTATCTATTCTACAAAGCCAATCGTCCCACCTATTGTACCACAGAACCCCACAGTCTCCGAGCTCGGCTTTCAAACGAAACCGCTTTCAGCAAGCTTCAACAAAAAAACAGGAGCACCGGTTACTCCCAGCGCTCCCGCCTCTCATTGAAACAATAGCAAAAACACAATCGAAAGCAGCGAGAAAACCGCGCCGACCAAGTATAGGAACGATACCGTCTGCGTCTGGGTCAAGCCCCATTTCATCAGCGTGTGATGGGTGTGCAGCTTGTCCGCACGGTGCAGGCCGCGCTTCTCAATGAAGCGTCTGGTGAACACAATCGCCGTATCCAGGATCGGGACACCGAGCGCCAGCACCGGCACAAGCACCGACACGACGGTTGCGCTCTTGACCGTTCCGTCTATCGCCAGTACAGCGAGCGAGTACCCAAGGAAGGTGGCGCCGGCGTCGCCCATAAAGATTTTGGCCGGATGGAAATTGTACATCAGGAATGCGATACAGGAGCCGGCAAGAACCGCCGCAAGAATGACCGCATCCTGCTGACCGGTCCAGATCGACGCCATCATCAGCGTTGTCGCCGAGATCGCAGCGATGCCCGATGCCAGCCCGTCAAGGCCATCGATAAAATTCAACATGTTAATGAGTGCAAACACCCACACCATCGTCAGCGGAATCGACAGCCAATCCGGGAACATCAGCATACCCGCGCCAAACACCCGAGACACGCCTTCAATACGAATACCGTACACCAGCGGCACTGCCGAAACGGCGATGTAAATCAGAAGCCGAGGCCATACGGCGAACTCGAGCCCGCGCGTCTTATGCCAGTCGTCAAACAGCCCCGTCGCCAGAAGCGCGCCGCCGCCAAGAATAATCGTTTGCGACAGCGGCGTCCATCCTTCAAACGCAAGCAGCGCCAGCACCGCACCTGCGTAGATCGCGGTTCCACCCATAAGCGGTATGGGAGCCTTATGTATTTTGCGGCCGGTCGGCCGGTCAACGAAGCCTGTGTGCGCGGCGACACGACGAACCGCTGGCACGAGTGCGAATACGACGGCAAATGCGGCGATAAAAGGCAGAGCAACTTGCATCCGGACATCCCCCCCTGTATAGGTGCTGTGTCACTACTATCCCCCGGAACGTGCCGCTGCATTCTATTCCCCATACATAATTAACACCTTCCATGGAAATCATTAGGCTAACGATCCTGAAGGGAGGGGCAACCATCGTGCTTCTTTCGTACGGAAAAAGGGAGCTCGTTTTGGATGCGAAGCTGTGGCAAGGGATCGTCGTGGACACCTATGCGTATCAAGGCTTTCAGGGCGAAGAAGCGGAAGGCGAGCATGCGAGGATTGTGCGGGCGATCGCCGAGCCGATTGGAAGCTTGACCCTGAGAGAGCTAGCCGCTCCTGCCGCCTCAAGGGGCGAGCAGGCTGTTATCCTGATTAGCGATATGACCCGCCTGAGTCCGTCGCATAAGCTGCTGCCCCCGCTGCTGAACGAGCTGAATGCAGCAGGCATTCCTGACGAACGAATGACCGCGGTCGTTGCGCTCGGGCTTCATCGACAGCAGACCGGACAGGAGCTGCGAGAACTGGCAGGCGATGAGGCGTATCGCCGCATCCGCGTCGTGAATCACTCCGCGCTCGAGCAGGACAACGTGTTTGTCGGTGTGACGAAAGCGGGCACTCCGGTCGCCGTGAACCGACTCGTTGTCGAAGCGGGGCTGCGGATTGCCACCGGGAATATCGAGCCGCATCGGCTGGCCGGCGTCTCCGGGGGCGTGAAGGCGCTTGTGCCGGGCGTCGCATCGGCGCGCACGATTGAAGCGAACCATGCGCTGTCGAAGCTCGGCACGGTTGTACCGGGCGATCCGCATAACCCGGTTCATCGGGATCTGGAGGAAGCGGCCCGGATGGTGCCGATTCATTATTTGCTCAACGTGATCGCCGACCATGCCAAGCGGGTGCTCCATGCCGTTAGCGGCGAGCCGGCTGCCGCTCATGCAGAGGGTGTCAGGCTCGCCATGTCGAGGTTTGTGCTTCCGGTGGAGCCGCACACGTATCCGCTTGTCATCGCGTCGGCAGGCGGTTACCCGAAGGACCTGCAGCTGTACCAGGCGGTCAAAGCGCTCCAGAACGCCGATGTCCTCTGCGCCCCCGGCGGGCATATCGTACTGGCGGCGGAATGCGGTGAATTGTACGGGAACGGCGTGTTTCAATATTGGGCGGAAACCGTTGGCAGCCCTGCAAGAGCGGCTAAGCTGCTGGAGCAGCGATTCGTACTCGGCGCCCACAAGCTTTCGCATATCGCCAAGGTGCTCGAACGGGTCCGGATTACACTCGTCACGGAAGCTCCCGAAGCGGCGGTACAGCTGCTCGGCTTCGACCCTTGCCCGCCGGAACGGATTGGAGCCGTCGTAAGCCGACTGCTGGCGGAGCTGGAGCTGCCCCCCGGCTCTCGGATTGCCGTTATGCCCTGCGGCTCGCTGACGTTCCCGATTCCGGTACAGGCGGAACAGAAAATACCTATTAACTCCTAGGAGGTTGATTCGAATGTATTGGGATGGATGGCCGCTGGAGAGGTGGTCGATTTTATTTGTCAGCATCGCGTTTCTGATGATCGGTGTTCAGGTGACGCTGTATCATTATCGCCAAAGCTTTCATAACAAGGCGATGTGGGCGCCCGTAATCGAGACGCCGATCTTCTTTATTGCCGGAATCGTTCTCGTATGCTTCCGGACGGACGCCTCGGTTACCGTCTGGGTGTGGCTCATGGCGCTGGCCGTTGCCAGCGGCTTTGTCGGTTTCTATTTCCATGTGCGCGGCATGCCGAAACGGGTTGGGGGCGTCACGCTGCGCAACTTCACCATCGGTCCGCCGGCGATGCTGCCGCTGATGCTGTCGGCGCTCGGCGCATTCGGACTTATTGCGATCTACCAGTGAGAAGGAGGCGAGTCCATTGACGGAACTCAAATATCCATCCTATAACGTGCTGGATCAGCAGGAGCATTGGGACGACCATACGCGCTCCATCGTGACAAGCCGGCTCGTGCGCGAGCGCTCGTACCGGTTCTTCACCTTTCCGGAGGCCGAGATGATGCGGGCGGTAGCCGAAGCGCTATCCGGAGACGAACGAAGCCCGATCATTCAATATGTCGTATGCCAGATCGACGAGACGCTGGGCAGCCCGATCGGTGAAGGTCAGCGGAAGGCCGGTTTGCCGAATGCGGGTGAGCTGGTACGCGAGGGCTTGCGGCTGCTGAATGCGGCTGCTGTCCGCAGGTTCCAGGGCACCTATATTTCCGTCGGCCCGGATACGCAGGCACAGCTGCTCGACGAAATCAGCCGGGGATACGGCAAGCCGGTAGACATCTGGCAGGAGATCGATCAGACAGCGTTATTCCGGAAGCTGCTGCAGCTGACGACCGAAGCGTATTACAGCCACCCGACCGTCTGGTCGGAGATCGGCTACGGCGGTCCGGCGTATCCGCGCGGCTATATGCGGGCGCATCTGAACCAATACGATCCGTGGGAGGCACAGCCGAATGGATGAATCGAATGGCGTACGCAAGGAGCCGATCCGTTCGCGCGAGACGCTGGATGGATTGCCGGAGCTCGAGCTGAAGCGGGCGGACGGCGACCGGCTGAAGCGCAAGTACAAGGGAAGCGAGCCGGTCGACGTCGTCATTGTCGGCGCAGGCGCCGCCGGTGGCGTCATGGCGAAGGAGCTGGCCGAAGCCGGCATGTCCGTCGTCGTGCTGGAAGCCGGACCGCTGTATGATCCACAGAAGGATTTTGCAAGCGACGAGCTGGCGATGAAGCGGCTCGGCTGGCAGGAGACGCGCATTGTGGACGGCACGAACCCGCTCACGATGGGCCATAACAACTCCGGACGCGGCGTGGGCGGCGGTACGATACACTGGACCGGCGTATTCCTGCGCTTCCACGCCTCCGACTTTCGGACGCGCACAACCGACGGGGTGGGTGACGATTGGCCGATCTCTTACGAGGAGCTCGCCCCTTATTACGAGCGGATCGAGCGGGAAATCGCGGTGTCGGGGCCGAAGCATTTTCCATGGGGAGACTTCCAGGGACCGTATCCGTATCCCGAACGGGAGCCGCTCAGCCCGAACGCATATAAATTTCAGGAGGGCTGCCAGAAGCTCGGCATTCAGACGGTCGTAACGCCGCTCGCCATCCTGTCGGCACCCTTCGATGGTCGCCCGCCCTGCATCAACCGCGGCTTCTGCAACCAGGGCTGCATGCCCAATGCGAAATTCAGCACATTGATCGTCCATATTCCGAAGGCGATTGCGGCCGGCGCCGAGGTGCTGCCGGACTGCACGGTGACACGCATTGTGATGGGACCGGACGGCCTGGCTCGGGGCGTCGAGTTTGTGCACGACGGACACACCTACGAGCAGCGCGCGCGTATGGTGGTGCTCTCCGCGTATGTGGTCGAAAATCCGCGGTTGCTGCTTAATTCCGCGACCGAACGTTACCGCGACGGACTGGCCAATAGCAGCGGCATGGTCGGCCGCGCGATTATGCCGCACAGCTCGTATGACGTGTACGGCAAATACAGCCAGGAAATTCGCCTGTACAAGGGAACACCGGTGCTCGCGACGACGCAGGACTTCTATGCGACGGACCCGCGGCGTAGTTTCGCCCGCGGCTATACGCTGCATGCGCACGGAGCGCGTCCGCTGGCATTTATCAAGGCGATTTCGGATTCCCGCAACGAGGGCTTCCTCTGGGGAAACAAGCTGCGGGAGAAGGCGCTGGAATACAATAGGTACGGCCGCATCACGCTGGTCGGCGAGGTGCTGCCGAACCCGGACAACCGCGTGACGCTGGCGGAGGAGAAGGATGAATACGGGCTGCCGCGCGCCCGCGTTACTTTCAGCTACGGCGATAACGACCAGAAGCTGATCGAGCATGCCGTCGATATGATGAAGAAAATTACGATTGCCGGTGGAGGAACACCGGAATTCATCACCTCCGATACCGCTCACCTGATGGGGGGCTGTCGAATGGGCGACGACCCCGGAAGCTCCGTCGTCAATCGGGACTGCCGCTCTCACGACATCGAAAATTTGTGGATCTGCGACGCCAGCGTGTTCGTCACCTCCGGCGGCGGCAATCCAACCGCTACCGTACTCGCGCTCGCACTGCGCACAGCCGATAGGATCAAGGAAAAGGCACGCAAGCGCGAGCTCGTGATGAGCAGCTTGTAGGTTGCCAGACATTCTGAGTATCCCTTCGCTATTTTGACCAACAAAGAGTCCAGGTTCAGATCATCTACCCTTTCTTCAGATCATCTGAACCTAGGCTCACTTCCCCATGATCCAGCCGCAATCGCAATCATCACCCTCCCCTTTTCCCAACCATCATTTCCGATTGCCATTGACACCCGCCCAAAAACAAAATATGATAATAGTGCACTAGTTCAATAGTGCACTGGTTTCCGGTAAGAAGGAGGGTGAACGGTGCAGCTGAATTTCAACAGTCCCAAGCCGATTTATTTGCAAATGGTGGATGAAGTCAAGAAAGCGCTGGTGAGAGGCGAGCTCTCCCCCGGCGATAAAATCCCGTCCCACAAGGAACGGGCACAGATGTCGCAGGTGAACCCGAACACAGTGCAGCGGGCATATCAGGAGATGGAACGAGAGGGATTGACCGAGACGCTGCGGGGACAAGGCACGTTTATTCGGAACAATCCGGCTTTGCTGCAATCGATCCGATCCGAGATGGCGCAAGCGGCCGCGCGACAATTTATCGAGGACATGCGCAGCCTCGGCATCGAGCCGGAAGAGATGGAGCGTATGCTGCGCGAGCAACTACAGGAGGGACAGGAACGCATATGATCGAGCTGAACGGCATTCACAAGCGTTACTTGGGCAAGCACGCACTCAAGGGTATTGACCTGAACATCCGCAAAGGAACCATCGTCGGCTTGCTTGGACCGAACGGCAGCGGCAAGTCCACCTTGCTGAAGATGATAGCCGGTCTTATTTATCCGACCTACGGGAGCATTCTTGTCAACGGCCGCAAGCCGGATGTGCACAACAAGCGTCATGTCGCCTATTTACCGGAGCTCGACAACCTGTACGGCTGGATGTCCGTGCAGGAGACGCTGCGTTTCCTCTCCGGATTTTACCCGGACTGGCAGCACGAGAAGGCATCTGAAATGATGGACACGATGGAGCTTGCGCCCAATCAGAAGGTACGCAGCCTGTCCAAGGGGCTTCGCGCCCGTCTGAAGCTAGTCGCGGCGCTGTCGAGGGACGTACCGCTCGTGCTTCTGGATGAGCCGTTCTCAGGCATCGATCCAACCTCCCGGGCCAAAATCATCCGCTTAATTCTGCACGAGTTTCGGTCCGATGAACAAACCATCGTGCTATCTACGCATTCGATTAAAGAGGCCGAGCCGATGTTTGACGACGTCATTTTCCTACAGAATGGCCGTATCGAGCTGTTCGACTCTGCTGAAAATCTACGCGCTGCATTCGGTTGCTCGCTGGAAAACATATGGGAAAGGGTGTACGAGTGAATGGCGTTCCGTCAATTGGCAGGCAAAGAATTGAAAAGCATATTTCCCTTGTATGGGGTTTTTGCAGTTGCGGTTGTCGTTGTGCACTTGTTCATTTGGTATAAGCGAGCCGCCTTGGAGCAGGATGTGCTGTTCGTGCTGTCGCTCGTGCTTCCAGCCTTTCTGGCCGCTGCAACGACAATAGGCGCCGCTTACTATCAGCTGCACACAGAATGGAGAACGAACTCGGTGTATGTCCTGCTCTCCTTGCCCGTCCGCGGCTGGAAGGTGCTGGCCGCCAAGCAGGCTGCCGTCTTCTCCTTGCTCCTGCTCACGCTCGTTTGGATTGCGGGCAGCTATACGCTCATTCTCCTTCCGGTCAATCTTGCCGTACTTCAGGAAAATATAAGCCTGTCGGAAGCATTGCCCGGGCTGCTAAGCGTAATGGGTCATTTCCTCTGGATGGGCAGTATCGGCGTGTTGTTCCTGCTGTCGCTTGTCCAATTTACTTTTCTTTGCGGACAGCTCGCATCCAGGCTAAGCTGGCTCATCAGACTTTGCGCTTTTGTGGGCGGACTATGGCTCCTGCTTCTGGTCAGCCCGGCTCTGTCCGGGCTGCTGCAATGGATGCCCGACATCGCTGTGGGTAGCGAGCAAACCGGAATAGAGTATGTGCATGTCGGTCCGTTCGTCGTACTTGCGGGGCTGACAGCGGGACTGCTGAGCTTGAACGGATATGTATTCGAGAATGAAGTGGAGGTGTGAGGATGTCTTTGCGCAAAAAAAAGGGAATTGTGCTAAGTACGGCGGTGCTACTGTTCGTGTTGGCGATAACCGATATCTGGATTCGAAACGAGACCGTCTTGGAAAACTTCGGAGAGCAGTTTTTTAATGAGAATAAGACGGAGGCTCGCTTGGAGCTTCAGCGCGGCGCAACGGCATCCTCCAGCCGCCACCTGGTGCTGTCCTCACAGCAAATTCAGGAATTGGAGCTGATTGGCAAGGGCGGCGAAGTCGTCGCAAGACGCAGCCCGGATGCGTCGATACGACTGCAATATACGGTAACGGCCGTAGGGCCGGATACAGCTGCCGCCAACCGCAGGCTAGAGGCCGTGAAGGTGGAAGAGGTTGTCCACGATGGCAAAGCGACACTATCGGCGATGGCGGACGGAAAACCCGTGGATTATGAAACGATTGCGATCCGCTACGAGCTGTTCGTTCCGGAGGCGCTGAAGCTGCAACTGGTGTTGTCGGACTCCGTGGCGCGCATTCAAGGGGTGAAAGGCGAGCTGGGTGTCACTATGAACGGAGGCAGCCTGTCCCTGATGAACGGTTCCGGTCCCTATCATGTGAAGGCTGTCCATGGAAACGTGCACGCTTCGAACCTGCAGGGCAAGCTTACCCTGGATCATCGCTTCAGCAATGTCCATATTGTAGACCTGGAAGGTGCGCTTGCCCTGAAGACAGAATCCGGCCATACCGTTGTCCGCGATCTCAAGGGCGAAGTCACAGGCGAAACGGACCGGGGCTTCGTGTATGTGCATGAGGTAGCAGGACCGGTCAAGCTGGCAAGCCGCGACACGAACATTCAGCTGGACCATATTCGCGGGGATATCCAGGTAGCAGGCTCACACAGTACCGTTAGCTTGCTGTTGTCCGAAAAAGAAGGCTATCGGCTGAACGCCAAGCTAGACGGAGGACGTATTCGAGTGGATACGCCTTACGCCGTAGAATCCGTCAAGGATCGTAATCGTCATTACGAGACAGTAATCGGTCCCGCCACCTGGAAAACCGATATACAGGTGAAGCTGGGCAGTCTGGTTGTAACGATCCACTAATTCGATTGAAGGAGGACCGAGCATGAGCAGCGAACCGGTTGTCCGCTTGAAGAACGTGACGAAGCGCATTGGAAAAAAGACCATTATCGACGATTTGACCTTCGACGTACCGCAAGGGGAAATATTCGGCTTCCTCGGTCCGAACGGAGCCGGGAAGACGACCACGATTCGGATGATGGTTGGCCTGATGTCGATCACGCAAGGCGATATATGGATTCAAGGCAAGAGTATCCACTCGCAGTTTAAGCAGGCCATCCGTCACGTCGGAGCGATCGTTGAAAATCCGGAGCTGTACAAATATTTAAGCGGGTACCGAAATTTGATTCATTATGCACGTATGACGCCAGGAGTGTCGAAGCAGCGGATCGATGAGGTCGTCCAGCTCGTCCGGCTGGAGGAGCGGATCCACGACAAGGTCGGCACCTATTCTCTGGGGATGCGGCAACGGCTGGGCGTAGCGCAGGCTTTGCTGCATCGGCCGTCGCTGCTTATTCTGGATGAGCCTACGAACGGTCTCGATCCGGCGGGTATTCGGGAGCTGCGCGATTATTTGCGAATTTGAATATCAAGTTAGCTCCGCATGGCTTACGCGGTTAAATCACCATAAGTGATGGTATCCGTAGATACACAGGCAGTGAGCAGTCTGTTGAACATCT
>JBEPYM010000032.1:0-26359 GCA_041641375.1 Paenibacillus sp. | reverse complement strand
GACGGCCGGAATCGGATCAAAGATCTGCCCCGCATCATGGGAGGAGTCATAGATGGGCCTGTCGTCGGCGGTTGTAACGACCAATCTGGTTTGCAGCCGCTTGCCAATTCTGTCTAAGCTCGGATCGCTCGCTACCAGCTTGACCGGTGTGAGGTGAAAGACAAGATATCCCGCCAGCTCCCCCTCCGGGTTACGGATGACACGTCCAACGGAAAAAATATCTGCAGCTTTGCCGAACGCCGTCGTTTGAGAATGGGAAGGCGTAATGATGAGCTGTCCGGAGGAACGCTTGATCTCCTCGAACCATGACTGCCCATCTGCTGCCGGATTGGGGCTGAAGCCGTATGAATAGATCTTGCCATCGCGGTTCACGATTGTGGTTCCCTGTACGTATGGAAGCTGAGAGGCAAATCGGGCGAACATGAGTTGAATGGTAAGATTATGACGAATTTTCTCGTATGTTGAATATTCGCTTTCTTTGCTTAGATAGCGCATTAGCTCGTAATCGGTGAAAACGGCGTTGGATACGTAGTCGATTTGTGACAAATAGGTCTGAAAGAGATTGGCGGTCTGGGAGGAATACAGCTGGATGAAGTCGGTTGCTGTTTCTTGAATGTCCGACTTCGCTTGACTATAGAAGAACACCGTGACGGTCGTCAGCGGCAGCAAACATAGCGCCAAATAGGTAAGAAACAGCTTGTGGGAAAACTTGTTCAGCTTCAGCTTCAATGCACGCACCGGCCCTTCCTGACTGCTTGCACCACTAAGTACATGAATTATAGCGGATACCGGACGAGCAGGCAACCTAATTGGTAGCGCATACAGAATATCTCGAATTATTCCTACCTTAAACTCGAAATCGTCACCTACACGGGAGATATGAAAGCGTTTTATACTAATCGTGTAGAGAAAACAGATGGGTGGGATTCCGGTGAGAGGAACAACAGCGGTACCGCAGCTGCCACAGAAGCATGTCGGTACCCAGAGTCGAAAGAAAGTATTATGGGGAAAATACTGGCCATTGTACGTCATGGCGATTCCCGGGGTATTGTTTTTCATTCTATTTCGTTACATCCCTTTGCTAGGCTCTGTAATCGCTTTCCAGGATTATATGATCTTTAAGGGAATTACGCAGAGTCCATGGGTCGGACTGAAGCACTTTGAAGCGTTCTTCAAGTATGACAATTTTGGGCGCGTATTCAAGAATACGCTATTCATCGGGCTGAACAACATTCTGATCGTGTTCCCGGTTCCGATCATTCTCGCTATCTTGTTTAACGAGCTGCGCAACATGGTATACAAGCGCACCCTGCAAACCGTTTATTACATCCCCCATTTCTTCTCGTGGGTCATCATTGCAGGAATCACGTTCGATGTGCTGTCCAATACGGGGATCATCAATTCGATCCGCGGCATGCTTGGCTTCGAGCCGATCTTGTATATGCAGGACGAGCGCTACTTCCGATTGATCGTCGTCATGACCAGCATTTGGAGAGATGCAGGCTGGGGAACGATCGTATTGCTCGCCGCCATCAGCGGAATCAACCCGGAAATTTACGAGTCCGCCATGGTGGACGGGGCCAACCGATTCCGGCAAATTTTCAACATTACCATTCCGCTTATTATGCCGACCGTGATTATCTTGTTCCTGCTCCAGATCGGTCATTTCCTGGATTTGAACTTCGAGCAAATCTACAACCTGCTAACTCCAATGACGTATAGCGTCGGCGACGTCATCGACACCTACGTGTACCGCGTCGGGATTACGCAGGGAGAATACAGTGCAACGACTGCAATCGGGTTGTTCCAGTCGGTGATCGGTTTGATCCTGGTCATAACGTTCAACCGGCTAGCGAAGAAATTCCAGAAAGACGGGGGACTGTGGTAATGGCTGCGATACGTGAATCAGCACCGGAGAAGGCTTTTCGTTATACCAATGTGGTCATACTCGGTTTACTCGGCTTTATCGCACTTGTTCCTCTGCTGAAGGTGACGGCAACCTCCTTTAGCTCGCCGTATGCAGTCGATTCAGGTCTCGTCTTCCTGTGGCCGGTTGAATTTACAACAGCCTCATGGGAGCGTATCTTCGAACGGGCCGCCCTGTGGCGCTCATTCGGGATCAATATACTAATTACGGTGTTTGGGACTGTAATGGCGCTATTGATCACTGCCCTGTTTGCCTACCCGCTGGCCAAACCTGAATTCCGGCTGGCGAAGGTGCTCATGATTATGGTAGTCATCACCATGGTGTTCCGTTATCCGCTCATTCCGTACTTTCTCGCTTTACGTGAATACGGGCTGTTTAACAGCTTCTGGGTTTTGATTGTGCCTCACGTGCTTGCGGCATACAACCTGATCATTATGCGGACCTTCTTTAAGGAGCTTCCGAAGGAACTGGAGGAAGCCGCTCAACTTGAAGGCTGCGGGTATTTCCGAATCTTGTTCCAGCTCGTCCTGCCGCTATCGAAGGCGGTGCTTGCGACACTAGGCATCTTCTACGCGGTGAATATCTGGAACCAGTTCCTGCACCCTCTTATGTTTATCGAAAGCCAGAATCTTTATCCGCTTCAGCTGCGGCTGCGGGAATATATCGTCAGCACAGATACAACGATGAGCGGGATAGTGGATGGGGAATTATCGTATAACGGTACGACCTTGAAGGCGGCTACCGTCATATTCGCAACAGTTCCGATCCTGCTCGTGTATCCGTTCCTGCAGAAGCACTTTGTCAAGGGCGCGCTGCTGGGCTCTGTGAAATAAGCGGCATGACTCCCTACCGGGATTCATCATATAATCAATCTAGAAGGTGAGGGTCACATCATGAAACAAACGTGGAAAAAGGCAGTTAAAATTCAATTGGCAGCAGCGATGGCGGTTGTCGTGGCGGCAGGGTGCGGCGGAAGCGGCGGACAGAAGGCGTCTCCTGACCAGCCTGCGGCTCCGGAGAAACCGAAAGAGACACCTTACCTGGAGGTGTGGCGGGATGGGGGTGCAAAGAATCCACTCGAGAAGGACGGAGTAGTATCCAAATGGTTGATCAAAGAAACAGGTATTGGTGTATATTCGCCTGTTGTTCCGTGGGAGGGAGGAAGCGCTTATATTCAGCGACTGAATACAAGAGTGGCAGGCGGGAATCTTCCGGATCTATTCCTGCCATGGCAGGGGAATGAAGTAACATTGGCCAAGCAAGGAGCGATTGCTGATTTAACGAATTACTTGCCCAAACATGCTCCCAACGTGTGGAATGGCATTCCGAAGGAAATATGGGATATTGTACGCAGCTCCGATCCAGAAGGCAAAGGCCGCATCTTCTATATTCCCCAAGTAAACACCTATACGACTCACGGCACTTATATCAGACAGGACTGGCTTGATCGTGTCGGGATGAAGATGCCAACAACGAAGGATGAATACGTGGAAGTGCTAAAGGCATTTCGTGATAAGGATGCCAATGGGAATGGGAATCCGAACGATGAAATCCCGGTGGCAGGCCGCGAATTCGGGAGATGGATGGATCACTTGTTCGCCATGTATGGCGTAGCGATGTGGGAAGGACTGCCTGTATGGGATCTGTATGACGGAAAGCTTACCTATTCAGCGGTTACTCCGAACATGAAGGCAGCTCTTGAATTCATTCATATGCTCTATAAGGAAAAGCTGCTGGACAACAACACGTTCCTGAATAAAAACGATGAATGGACGGCAAAGATTTATCAGGATAAGGTTGGAAACTGGTTCCATATCAATGTAAACTCGAATACTCGTGTTGAAAATATTGCCAAGGTTAATAAACAAGTGAATTTGGCCGTATTACCGCTTCCCAAGGTGCCGGGTTATAACGGTTTTATAACGAAAACTCAGATTAATCGCCCGCAATGGGTCATTGCCAACAAAAATGAGGATACGATCATCAACTCATTAAAGCTGCTTGATTGGCATGCCGATAAGAAAAACATGGAGAAAGCCCTTTTAGGGGTCGAGGGTATGCATTTCGAGGTGAAGGATGGAAAGAAAGTCCTGATCCCGTTTGATTCGGAAAAGCATGAGCTTCGTCCGATCACACCATTTTTCAATACGATTGACTCTTTAAATAAGGAACTGGAATTCCAATCCCTGGTGGTTGCACCTGATCGAAAATTCGCCTTTGACCAACGCGACAAGATTGTGAAGGATGGCGATAAATTCGGTAAGGCAATTGCGGGTGACGGTTTGCCAGCGACAATTTACGAAGGACTCGCTGATATCCGCAACCATGTGATGTACCAGGAATACATGACGAAGATTATTATTGGTGATTGGCCAATCAGCAAGTTTGACGAATTTGTTGACAAGTGGAACAAGAGCGGCGGCGAAACGGTAACCAAGCGCGCTCGTGAATGGCATGAGAAATTGAAGAAGTAAGTGGAGTCGGCTCCCTGCCAGGCTAGGCGGGGAGCTATTTTAACTCAATAACGTGTGGGCTGAATCCTAGGAGGGAATCAATGATGACTTATGGATTTGAAAGGGTGTTTCAAGATCAGACGGATTTGCCTGTGTATCGTATAGGTGTGGATGGATATTGGACCCATAATGGCTTCTGGGGCAATCAGGCTTGTTCGCTTTCGCCGCGAGGGGATGCATTCGTTGTTCGAGCATTTGATTTGGAACATCAGAATAGCTACGTAATTGTAATGGATTTGCAGGGGAACATCATGCATCAGTGGGAAACGCCTCAGGATCTTACCGATGCAAAAAAGAAACAAGTGAAGGCCAGTGCAGGGGGGGCTAGTGTTCATATCGACTCCATCCTGAAAACCCACAAAGAAATGAAGACAGGCGGACTAAGTGCCTATCACGGCGGGGATGTCTTCTGGTCGGACGACGGTACTTACGTCTATGGATATGGACTCGGAAACGGTAGATATGTAGATAGCGGCGAACCGGTGGCGATATTACCGGCTGTTGAGGATACGCACATGGTCATTATAGGTGGAACACAGATGGATAACGTTGATTATGGCGGTCCGGATGTTCTTTTCGACGAAGAGAGCTACGGGTTATTTGTTAAGAAGGGTGATACCCTGGAGCTGCTATTTTCCGTCAAAGATCTTAAGGATATACGTGCCAAGCTGTATCCTCACTGGGAGCCCTTGCCGGAGACACCGATTGACGCCTATGCATTGAAGTGGAACAGGAACAAGGATTACTTTCATTTTCACCTGGGCAATCATGTTGTGGGGTATACAGAGCACCCGAAGTCTCTTGTTAGAGAAGTATGGGTCTGCAGCAAAGACCTCAAGGATTTACGCCCGGCAATTCCGTATTCTCCCGGAGGACCTGATTGCTTCCGCAACCATAGCGGCTTTCATGATCCAGGCGGCCACCTCCTCAGTGGCGCTACGGCAGCAGGCATCGTTGTCGTTTCTGTAGATGGAAGCGGAGCTCGTTATTTCCATACAGGAGTGGATCGCGATGATGGAGGACATCCATCCATCAGTCCAGATGGAAAATGGGTCATTACCGATTCCTATGGTGATCAGGGAAGCTTGTTTCTGATTAGTCTGGAAACAGGAGAAAGCACGGTTCTTCTCACGGTTCCAAGAAAAGCGGAGAGTGCTCCCGCGTGGTGGGTGGATCGCCCGGTTTCGAAGGGGAAGGGGCCCAGGTTTGTCGATCCACACCCCAACTGGAGCAAGGACGGTACGAAGGTTACTTTCAATGCAATGTTTGGAAGTCTTAGTCAGGTGTGCATGATTGATGTAAGTCAATTGGTTTCAATCAAATAGCCTCAATATCAGATGAACACGTCCGGGATTGTGACGAGCCCTATTGTCGGGCTGCGCATCCCGGATTTTTTCTCGAATTATTCCTACCATAAACTCGAAATTCTCACCTACTCATTGGGATGTAAACGCTTTATATTTAGACTGTAAGTTGGATGATTTCATTAGAAGCATGAGGAGGGACGATCAGGCAGCATACATAACCCTTGATAAAGAAGAAGGATATCTTCTTTATAATATACGACGGAAGAGGCGGGATTTAATGAAGAAAAGCTTTGTCATGTTGATGGTGCTTGCTCTGCTGTTGAGCATCGTACCGCTAGGCATCACCGAAGTGGCGCACGCTTCGGGCACAACGTATTATGTGGATTCGGTCGCCGGCAATGACAACAATAACGGGACCAGCACCAGCACTCCATGGAAAACGCTGACGAAGGTAAATGGGACGACTTTTCAGCCGGGTGACGAAATCTTGTTCAAATCGGGAAGCTCCTGGAATGGTCAGCTGTATCCGAAGGGGTCCGGCTCTAGCAGCGGTGGCGTCATCACCATCGACAAGTATGGAACCGGAAACAAGCCTATCATTAACGGGCAAGGTTTGGTAGACAGTGTCGTGTATCTGTACAACCAGCAATATTGGGAAATCAGAAATCTCGAAATCACCAACACCAACGGCTCGATCGAATCGCAAGGCGATATCAAGGGCATCTATATCGTTGCGGATAACGGAACGACGATAAACCACATCCACATCGACAGCTGCTATATCCACGATGTGAATGGAATCAAGAATATTTCCAAGAATGCCGGCGGAATCCGGGTTGTAGTTACAGGCTCAGCTGCAACGAGCTACAACAATCTTCGAATCGTCAACAATGAGGTGAAGGATGTAGGCGGGATTGGGATTGCCACCCATTCGAGCCGCAGTAATCGATTTGATATTGGAATCGGCAGCGGCAGCTGGATTGGCTGGACGAATGTATATGTTGGCAACAATGTGATTAACAGAACGGGTCGGAACGGAATGATTATTCGGGTGGCGACTGATCCGATCATGGAATATAATCTCTTGGCGTTCACAAGCGAATGGGATTACGGCAACTCTATGTTTAACTTTAATACCGACGGTGCTGTCATGCAGTATAACGAAGCGTACGGCAATACAGCCCGCAACGGAATAGGAAGCTCTCACGATCGCGGCGGCTTCGATGCCGATTATAACTCGCGAAATACAACGATCCAGTACAATTACACGCACGACAACGGCTTTTCCTACACGATCATGCGAGATTACAACAAAGGCGTTGTGATCCGGTACAACATTAGTCAGAACGATCGGCTCCGAATCATTCATTACGGGCATGGTACATTCGGTTTAGCCGACGCTTACGTATATAACAATACGCACTATGTAAGCAGCAGCTATACGCCGACCGTGTTTAACGGTACCGCCATCAACACCGAATTCTGGAATAACATTTACTACTTCGGTGGCTCGGCCTCCTGGGGGAGTGTCGGAACCGGGGTCGGGTTTGACAGCAACATGTATTACAATATTTCACCGCGGAGCGAGGACAGCAATGCATTGACTTCGAACCCGATGCTGGTGAATCCGGGTTCAGGCGGAACCGGTATCGACATGAGCGATCCGAATCGTCTGTCAGGCTACCGTCTCCAAGCGAGCTCGCCTGCAATCAACAGCGGAAGAGTGATTGCTAACAACGGTGGCAAGGATTTCTGGGGCAACAGCCTGTACAACGGAGCCCCTGATCGCGGTGCGCATGAATACGGTTCAACAGCGCCTCCGCAGAATGTATTCCAGCCGGTTGCGGACGCCTTTGTTCGCGGAGGAACATTCGCAGGCAACAACTATGGAAGCAGTGCTTCTCTTGAGGTGAAGCAGGGCACACAATCCAACTACTTCCGCAGAACGTATGTGAAATTCGATTTGACATCATCCAACCAGACCAATGTCGGCAATGCGAAGCTGAGGCTATATGCAAGCTCCGTCGGCAACCCGCATACAATTACGGCTTACGAGGTATCCAGCGACAGCTGGACGGAGGGCGGTATTACATGGAACAATGCTCCGGCTATGGGGAGTGCAATCAGTGGCATCGCCCTGTCCGCATCCGGTCAATATTATGAATGGGATGTTACAACGTTTGTCAATAGCCAGCTCGGGGGAGACAAGGTCGTGACGATTGCCCTGTACGATGCCGGAGCGACAGATTCAAAGGCTACCTTTAACAGCAAAGAAGCAGCGGGCAACAAACCTGAGCTTGTGCTTGGTGCAGCGGTCAATTATTTAATCGATGACAACTTTAACAGCGATACTGCCGGTAGCGCGCCAAGCGGATATACGGTTGTAACAACCGGCGGTTCGGTTACGGTAGAGAACGTTCCGAGCAGCAGCAACAAGAGCTTGAGGCTGGTGGACAACACAAACGCCGGCAAGGTGGAAGCTACCAAAAGCTTTACTTCCCAAACCTCGGAGCTTACATTCGAGTTCAAATTAATGGCGGCTCAGTCCAACCAACAGCATGTAGTGAAGCTGAGAAATGGCGGCAATGACAACATCACGCTATTAATTGATGGAGACGGCAAGCTCAAGGCCTACCAGGGCAGCACGCTGACGGAGTTGCAAGCTTACGCTGCGAATACGTGGTATGTGGTGAAGATCGTGGCAAGACCTTCCACCAATAAATTCGATTTGTTTGTCGACGGTGTAAAGCGTGTGGATAACAAGGATTTCCGGGTTGCCGGGAGCAGTCTGAACAATATCCAGTTCCACTCTTCAACGAGTCCGCTTGGAACCTTATATTATGATGACGTGAAGGTATATTGATCTATCAATAGACCAATCGGTGGGCGATGCGCGATTCTTCGGAGTGCGTATCGCCTTCCAGTTCGCTGACAGGAGCAGATAGCGATGAAAAAAAAGACGAATAAGGACTTGTTCGTATGGATGGCAGTGATTATTTCGACTGTCTTAATCGCTGTAACGGCGCTTGCTGCCTCTTATATGGATTCTACGAATCAAAACGATATTGTAGCGACTGTAAACGGGGAGCCTGTCACATTTGCTGAACTGAGCCTTTTTGCAGCGGATCAGCGGGCTAAAGTAACAAGCTATTTCCAACGAAAATATGGGGTTGAAGACAGCAGTACCTTCTGGACGACACCGCATGGAGGCGAGTCTCCGATCGAAATGGTGAAACGGCTGGCGCTGGAGCAACTGACCAAAGTAAAAATTGAGCAAGCCTTGATGAGAGATCACGGAATCATTACGGATACGAGCTACCAAACCTTTTTGAAGCAATTAGAAGAAGAAAATAAGCGGCGAGAAGAGTATGTGCGAAAAAACCGGGTCATTTATGGTCCGATTGCATACAGTCCGAAGCAATATTATGAATATTTGCATAGCAATCGAGTCGTCAAGTTGATGGAGAAGCTGTCTGGAGACGGGATCGTGGTCACCCCGGATGAACTAAATCGTGTGTACCAAGCGGAAAGGGAAGCTTATAAACGTCCAGTTGGATATCAAGTACAGGTAATTGAAGCGACTTTGGATCATGGACGTTCCGTTGCGGAAAAGCTTCTTACTGAGATTACGGCGCGATTAAAGCGTGGAGATGATTTCAACGAGGTGGGGACCGCATATGTACAAGATAACCCGGAGCGTTTGAAGCTCATCACGAAAGAGTTTGAGGTGGCGTCCTCGAGAATCAATGAGGATCAGCATGTCGATTATGCCATACGGCAGCGGGCGAGGCAGCTCGGTGTTGGTCAAATCAGCGATATGATTGAGACTCCGGTGGGCTTGAGCCTGATTAAAGTGCTCGAAGTGTTTGAGCATGGGTATACTCCGCTGGAGGAAGTCGAAGCAGTCATTCGCATGCAGCTGGTAGGGGAGAAATATAAGAAGTTGGTGGAACGTGATGTGCTAGAGGCGGTTGTAGATCAAGCGGCAATCAGCATCAGTCGTCTTCTCGATGCTGCGAACGTCAGCCATTGATAAGGATGGTCGTCCTCGCAGCAACTGGATACCGGTAGTTGTGGGGGATGACAGTATTTTTAAAGTAAAGAGATGAATGCGAGGGGATCGTCAGATGGACATTTCGTATGGAAAAACACTTGCAGCTATTCGCTCGCCGGTACCTGAGGGGAAGCGCATACCTTTCGGCTGGAGCGCTGCAGCAATTGGAGAAGCAGGCAACGACTCTCGCGCCGAGCTTGCCTGGGAGGGCGACGACATCGCGGGGCCTTCGCGTCTGCGCTTGAGTGCAGCACTTGATGTGCGTGAGGAGAAACGGATTGAAGTTGCGCTTCGTCTATCGGGGCGTGTAATCGGTGAATTAGACATTCGGTACGCTTATGTTCATCAGCCGTTCGAAATCAGGCTTACTGCCGAGGATACGGCTGCCGTGTTCAGGGAGGGCATCACACTGCGCATGACATCCGGACATCAGCCGTTCTGGTTCTTCACCGGCGAGCCGGACGTCGTCTTGCGTGAGGCCTCCCTACTCGTTCCTCATCTCGTGGCAGACACGAATTCGAGTGGCGGAGAGCTTTGGGCAGCGCTGAACGAGCGCTTGTGCTCATTATCCTCGATACAGCAATTCAGCTGGATGGAGGGATGTGTACTTGACGGTCTGCTTGACCTGTCGGACGCATATGGCTGGGATCATGCCCGAATTACAGCCAAAGCTCATCTGGCGCTGTTCTTCGATCCGAACGGCTCGCTCGTGTACGAGAATCCACGAAGCGAGCCGGTAGACGGCAAGGTGTACGGCATCGAAGGAACATTGCCATTCGCTGCGCTGGCCCGACTGCAGCCTGACCACCCATCCATTGCCGAGGCGATCAGCTTCTGGCTCGCGCATACGGAGGTGGATGGAGCGATATGGGATGGCGGCATGCTGTCGGCGGAAGGCAGCTATACAATTGCCTATCCGATGGCCGTGCTCGCTCGTATCTATGGTCGCAATGATCTGAAAGATGCGGCGTTGCGGCAGCTGCGAGTGCGCGCGAGCCAGCTGGTACGCGGAGACGACCTGGCGCTGCGCTACCATCGGGATGGCAGCCTGTCGTTCACCAATTGGTCCCGCGCATATGCCTGGTATATGCTTGGCCTCATTCGTACGCTTCGCGAGCTGCCGGACTTGTTCGGTACGGAAGATGTGCAGCAGGAGTTCATACGTGTGAGCCGTGTGGCGATGAAGCATCAGATGGATGACGGCTTGTGGGCGGTATTCACGGATGAACCGGATACAGGCGCGGACACGTCCGGCTCGGCTGGAATTGCCGCTTCCCTCGCGTTAGGTGCGAACAGCGGATTTCTGGGCGAAGAGGCGACGCAAGCTGCCATACGAACCTATGAAGCACTCGCTCCTTTCATAACGTCCGATGGTGTGCTTGGCGGAGTCGCTCAGTCGAACAAAGGCGGTGAGGCGCTGCAGCGAAGCGGTTATCGAGTGATGTCGCAGATGGGCATGGGGATTGCCGCACAGCTTGACGCAGCGCTGCGCGCCCAGCATCGCAGGTAATAAGTGAAGGAGAAGAAAGAAGAAGCTTTGGTCAGGAATTAACCTGCTTTAATGGATATATATGGGTTATTTAACAAATAAGAAATATGTATGTTGGAAGGGGTGCTATCTTTGAATCAACCGCCGAACATCTTGTTTCTGATGAGTGATGAGCATCGTGCGGATATAGCCGGTTTTACCGGAAATTCGATTATCCGAACACCGCATCTGGATCAATTGGCTCGCACGGGCTTTACATTTACTAATGCGTACACCCCGTCCCCAATCTGTATACCAGCCAGACAAAGTATGATGGCTGGCCAGTTTCCACGTACATGCGGCTGTGAGGTGTACGGTCAGGATTTGCCGCCAGGCTCTATGACATTCGCGAGACGTCTTGCTGAATATGGCTATGAGACGGTTGTGAGCGGTAAGCTGCACCATATGGGAACAGATCAAATGCAGGGCTGGACACGCAGAATATCCGGAGATATACATGTGGATGCGAGGTATTTGGGAGAACGAGCACAGCGGTATCGGAGAGGCACCGGATTCAAGTGGAGCGATGTCAAGGAAATTGCACGGGCAGGGGTAGGCAGAGGTCCGATCATATCTCACGATGAATTTGCTGTTGAGGGTGCAATTCGGTTCATTGAGGATTATTTTTTGAACGGTTATTATGACCGGGAGCAAACACAGCCTTTGCTTCTGAAAATAAGTTTGCTGCAGCCACATTATCCCTATTTTACAAGCGAAGAGAAATTTCATTATTATCTAAACCGAGTTGAGCCTTATCTGAATCAAATGGTATTTGAGCATCCGTTCCTGAGCCAAAGACAAGTAAAGCCAGGTGTAGATGCTTCTGAACGGGAGCTTCGCCGGGCGACAGCAGCCTATTATGGCATGGTCGAAACGATGGATCAGATGTTTGGAAGAGTCATGGATGCTTTGCAACAAGCAGGACAAAACCTGGATGAATGGATCATCGTGTATACGAGTGACCATGGCGAAATGCTCGGACAGCATGGAATTTGGGAAAAGCAAAAATTTTTCGAGGCGAGTGTCAAGGTCCCGTTCATCGTTCGCTATCCGACTCGATTTCCACAGGGTAAGCGTGTAGAGGCGAATGTTAATCTATGTGATCTATTTGCAACGTTATGCGAGCTGACGGGTACGCCGATTCCGGACAGGCTGGATAGCCGCAGCCTCGTACCGCTCATGGAGGATGGGGCGGATGGACGAGAGTGTTGGATGAACGAATCGGTATCGCAGTTTGGAGGGACCAATCTGATGATTAAACGAGATTCACTCAAATACCAATATTATGGAGAGTCGATACCGGAGGTGTTGTTTGACTTGGTTAGAAACCCGGAAGAGACGGTTAATTTCATTCAGGAGCCGGACTATGCAGAGGCAGTTTCTCAGTTCCGGTTACGTCGTGCAGAACTTGGTTTTTAACTTCATTTTGCGGGATGACTAGAAGGAGACTCCTCTGATGAACGCAACTTATATGGAATATACGGGAGCCAGATGGTATGATGCAGTGGATGGCGTGGGCTTCCTGCTGTTAGCCTTGCTTTATCTGGATACCGGAGGCAGGGAGCTTGAGCAATACTTCTAGTTCGGTGTACCGACAGAAAAAAGGGACCCCGGGGCGGCTGCAGCCGCTTTGAGGTCCCTCTATTTGTGATCAGAAATGTACGATGACGTTAAAAGATTAACCATTCTCAATTCTCACATTTTCTACTACACTAATAAGAAAAGCCATAGAGCCTAAACAGGGGGATGCCATGTACCACGTATTGCTCGTAGATGATGAAACCTATGTAGTCGACTCGCTGGCGTCAACCGTTCCTTGGCAGGAGCTTGGGGTTGAAGAAATACACAAATCCTATTCTGCCGCGGAAGCCTTGCAGGTGCTTGAACGACAATCCATTGATATCGTAATGACGGATATACGCATGCCGGAGATGGATGGGCTGGAGCTCATCCAGCATATACGCATTCGACATCCGAACATCAAGATCGTGATCGTATCCGGCCATGCAGACTTCGAATATGCCAAGCAAGCCTTGGCGAATCAGGTTGACGATTATTTGTTGAAGCCTGTTCGAGATGAGGAATTTCATGCCTGTATCCAGCGTTTAATCCGTAACATCTCCGAAGAATGGCAGACGAAATCCTCCTACGAGCGTGCTTTATCTGGCCTACATGCCAACCTTCCTGTATTACGGGCGAAGCTGTTGGAGGAATTGCTCCATGGCCGAACGTATGCGGACCCGATCATGGCGGAGAAGCTGGAATTATTGAAACTTCCTTTTGAGGTCCATGAAGATGTGGCACTTGTGCTGATCCGAATTGAAGATGAGTGGAGGGATTTGCACGCGAACGATATTGCGCTGTATGAATTTGGCATATGCAATATTGCCGAAGAGATATTTATGGAAAGGCACTTTCGGGTATGGCATTGTTCGGACGACCACGACTATATCGTTATGCTGCTTAAGCTGCGAGGGAAAAACAAGGCGCAGGCCAAGTATGGAGACGGTTTTACAAATTATCGCAAGGAATTGCTGGATCGAACGGCGAGTCGACTACAGCAATGTGTCCGTCAATATTTAAAGCGAAAAATTTCAATCATCCTCACGAACTGGGTACCTTTAAACGTGGGTGTATTCAAGTTATACCAACATGCGTTACACACCGTTCGGCGAAAAATCGGGATGGAAAACGAGCTGTTCATCACCTCCGATATTCAAGTGGAGCAAGAGGGGATCCGCAGTCTGAAATCCATGTATGAACCGCCGCTGCTGGTTCATATCCTGGAAGCAGGTCGGTGGGAGGAAGCAGAACAGAAGCTGCACCGCATCTTTGATGAATTGGAGCAGGATTGGAACGATTCCCAGGAGCATGTGCTTGAAGCCTTCTTTACGATCACCGCCGCCTACTCTCATATTGTTCACCGAAATGGGAAGCTTTTGATCGATCTGATCGGTCCGTCCTTCGGATTTATTTCGGAATGGGAAGGCAACAGGTCGATCAATCAATTTAAAGAATGGTCCCTGGAGGTTCTCGGCAACATTCGCGACGATCTGAAGCAGGAAATGAGCAGTACAAGAGGCGCAGTGATCCAGAAGCTGCAACGCTACGTCGAGTCCGAATCGGTCCGTCATTACTCCTTGCAGGAGCTGGCCGATCATGTCCATCTGCACCCGGTGTATCTGTCTAAAATATATAAGCTGGAAACCGGCGAAAATATTAGCGATTTCCTGTTTCGCTTTCGCATGGAGAAAGCGGCGGAATTACTGCGGACAACTAATATGCGCATCTATGAAATTTCTGAGAAGCTGGCGTATCAGAATGCACAATATTTTATTCGCTTATTTAAAACCTATTACGGAAAAACCCCTCAAGAATTCCGTGTATCAATGGAGCCATAATCGAATGATAGTCCCTTCTCCCGGCTTGGAACGAATCTCCAGGCCGGCTTGCTCCCCAAAGGTCAAACGCAGACGTTGATGAACGTTCCACAGCCCGCAGCCCATCTCTTCATCCAGCGGCTTTTCAAGCTTCCCCCTAAGTGTAGACAACGCATCCTCCTCCATTCCCGGTCCGTTATCCTCAACCTGCACATATATACGCTCCTTCTCATCGCCTCCCGTGATCCGGATCAACCCTTCTCTACCAATTTGTTCGATTCCATGAATGACTGCATTTTCAACAATGGGTTGGATTAGCAGTCGAGGGATGGATCGATCACTCACATGCTCAGGCACTTCGATCAGAAACGACATTCGTTTTAACCGCATCTGTTGAATTTCAAGATAACTTCGGACAAGCTTCAATTCTTCCTTGACCATAACCTTCTGTTTTTCCACTCTTGTTGCATATCGGTAATAGTCCGCCAGATTGACGGCCATGCGCACTACGGATTCCTCGTCGCCTAGTCTAGCCATATGCTTGACATAATTCAAGCAATTATACAGAAAATGTGGATTGATCTGCGACTGAAGCTGCTTCAGCTCCGATTCACGCGCGCGAAGCTTGGCTTCGTAAACCGATTCAATCAGTGTCTGTATTTGCTGAGTCATCTCGTTAAAACGGGAGAATACGAATCGAAACTCCTTATCCTTACGCGGCCCCAGCCTTGTGGAATAATCACCGATCTTTACTCTTTGCATCGAGCGCATGAGCAAGCTGAGCGGGACTTGAACATTGCGATAGAGCAGGAAGGCAGCAGCGATACCCAGCAGCAGCAATAGAACCGAGCATGCATAAAATAGGGTTCGTGATACATTCACAGGAGAAAGGACTTTGTCGAGCGGGACATAATCGACGACGTACCAGCCCAGCTGTTTACTAATGGAGAAATTGACAAGATAACTCGTGTGATCAAGCTGTATGGTTTGGTTGCCCTGCAGGAACTCCTTCGTTGAAAGCTTTGTAATAAGCTCTCGAAGTCGGATTGGGTCGGCGGAAGAGTTGGCGATATAGCCATGCTGCGGGTGAAATAGGAACGGATCACCTGGGGTTCCAAGCTTCATCTCGTCCAACGTCTTGATCAGCTGCTGAATGGGCACCTCTACATCTATCGTAGCCCTGGAGGGAGCCTCCGCTTGGATTCCAGCACGAAATCTTCGTTGAAACTGCGGTTGCGGCGAAGAGATATACTCCCACTTGGAGCTTACGTTGTCACTTAAGAGCTCTGCGGCAAGTAATGAACGGTTTGTACTTGCCAGAAAGATGCCACGCTCTCCATACACTGTAATGTCGTGCACCCAGGAGCTGCTGACTGCCTGAATCGCAAGCTTCTCGGTAATTTGCTTCTTGGCATTGTTCAGCTCTAGTGTATCGTTATAAAACGAGTAGAAACGAATATCTCGAATACTAGGGTCTCCAAGCAGCAGCATGCTGGATAACGAGATTTGTTCAGCTATTGAATCGATTTGCGTCTGTAGACGAATCAAAGAGGACAAGCTGGATTTTTGCAGCTCTGTCTCAATAACCTGAACGCTGACATGATTGGAATAACCGTATAGCAACCCAGTCGGTATGAGCAGCAGCAACAGAAGCGCTGTGAATTTAGTAAAGATATTCATGCTCCAGCCTTCCTTCACAAGCATGTAAGCAGCCTCCACTCGGTTAATAAAGTATCATGTTGTTAACAATCGACCCTTCGCGGGAAGGTTAGTCCTTGCTACAATTACGATAATGGAAAGTAAGCGATTACGCAACAGGAGAGGATAGGATGAAGATCAAGACGAAATGGAATTTGAAGCAAAACTGGATGCTGCACATGATGGTAATACTGCCATTTGCCTTCTTGTTCATCTTCCATTATTTGCCGATGGCTGGATTGGTGGTAGCGTTCCAAAACTATAAGCCTTGGCTTGGGTTTACAGGATCCCCTTGGGTGGGATGGCGCAACTTTGAAACTTTATTCGCTTATCAAGAAAGCAGACAGGTCATCTGGAATACGTTAATCATTGCGTCGTTAAAAATTGTTGCAGGACTAACCGCACCCTTTCTCTTTGCCTTATTCTTGAATGAAGTCAGACTCATGTTTTTCAAACGAACGATCCAAACCTTTGTATATTTGCCGCACTTCTTATCCTGGGTTATTCTGGGTGGTATCTTTCTCGATATTCTATCCACTCAAGGAGGCGCGGTAAATCGTGTTCTGGGTTGGTTCGGGGTTGGTCCGATCTTCTTCCTCGGAGATCCGAGCTGGTTTCGCTTCACGTTGATCATTACGGACACCTGGCAGGATTTTGGTTTTGGCACAATCGTTTTCCTCGCCGCTTTGGCCGGAACGGATCCTTCCTTGTACGAGGCTGCTGAGGTGGATGGCGCGACGAGACTTCAACAGACCTTTCATGTAACCATTCCAGCCATGCTGCCGATTACGATCGTAGTGGGAACGTTGGCATTAGGAAAAATTTTGAATGCCGGCTTTGATCAGGTGTTTAACCTTTACAATCCTCTCGTTTACAGTACAGGTGACATTATTGATACGTATGTGTACAGGAAAGGGATTTTACAAGGTCAATTTGGATTATCCACGGCTGTTGGAATGTTTAAATCCGTAATCAGTCTGATCTTGATCTACATTTCTTACTACCTGGCTAGCAGATTTGCGAATTATCGGATTTTCTAAATAGGGAGCTGTGAAGGTATGTATCATAAGACGTTATCCTATCGAATATTTTCTAGTTTTAACCTTATGGGCGTAGGCATTCTGGGCTGTCTTTGTATTCTCCCGCTCATTCATATTGTCGCGATTTCCTTCAGCAGCAGAGAGGCAGCATTAGGGGGTTTTGTTGGACTTTGGCCGGTCGGCTTTAACCTGGAAGCGTATAAGATTACGCTGGAGAACAAATATTTTGTTGGGTCGTTATGGAATTCTTTTGTTCGGACTTCCATAGGAACGCTGATCTCCGTCACACTCACACTTGTTGCAGCTTATCCGCTTTCGCTTGAGGATGAAACCTTCAAGGGCAGATCGACCTATACGTGGCTGTTCGTATTTACGACGCTGTTTTCGGGTGGTTTGATTCCAACGTATCTGGTTGTACAGAAGCTAGGGCTGATCAACTCGTTATGGGCACTTGTTCTTCCAAACGCTGTGGTTGTATTCAATGTTGTGCTCATGCTCAATTTCTTCAGAAGCGTACCTAAAGCGCTCCGGGAAGCTGCCTATATCGATGGCGCAAACCACATACGCACGCTGTTCAGTGTCTACATGCCCGTATCCTTGCCAGCGGTTGCAACGATCAGCTTGTTTGCCATGGTAAGTCATTGGAATTCGTGGTTCGATGGTCTGTTGTATATGACAGATAAAACCCAATATCCGATGGCGACCTTGTTGCAAACCATTCTCACAAATTTAACAGATGATCAACTAAGCAAACTCGAAACGGATGAGCTTCGAATGTTGTCCGACCGGACGGTCAAGGCTTCGCAAATTTTAATTGCAACGATTCCAATTCTCCTTGTATATCCGTTCCTTCAACGATATTTTGTACATGGGATTAAGCTCGGTTCGGTGAAAGAGTAGCCGTATCAATACTGTCTAACAAAATACCATAAAGTTAAAAGTTTATATCTTCATATTAATCAAAATACATGGTTAATTAGTAATGTAAGCAGTAACAACATAATGATTGGGGGATTGTACGTGAAAAGAAAATTGTTTTCAGGCACAATGTCGGTTTTTCTCACAGCTTCACTTCTGGCGGGCTGTACAGGTGGCAGCGGCGCTCCGGGCGCACAGCCTCAAAAAGGCTCTGATGCTCCAAAGGATGCACTGGTGCTCAAGGATGGGAAATTCGATCCGCCGGTAAAGATGACGATGGTAATTGGACACGAAGAGCCTTTCCGACCGAATGAGTCCATGAACGACAATAAGCTTACACGATGGGCGAAGGAACGGCTTGGAATCGAGCTTCAATTTTTATGGCAAGTTACCTCGCAAAACAATGGATATCCGAACAAGCTTCGGCTTGAATTGGCGGCAGGCAATAAGCTTCCCGATGTTATCGTACTGAGCGCCCACGGTCAAGAAGGGTATCTTGCTCATGAACTAGTTGATTCCGGCATGTTCCGTGAAGTGGGCACTTTGTTCGACAAATATGCAAATAAGTATTGGAAAGACACACAGAAGGAATACGACTACACTTGGAATCCACATGTTCGCGATGGAAAAAGAATGGCGCTTCCCATGTTCCGCCCGGCTCTGCATAACGATGTGGTGATGCACCTTCGCAAGGATTGGCTCGACAAGTTGGGGCTGAAGGTTCCGACTACAGTTGAAGAGCTCGAAGTTGTACTTGATGCCTTTACCAACAAAGACCCGGATGGCAATGGCGTGAAGGATACGTACGGAATAACAGTTAGCGGCAAGGATGGGTTTGCATCACCAGTGGGCGATATGGCTTGGTTGTTCGGTGCATACGGAACCCTACCGGGTATTTGGACGAAGGGAAAAGACGGCAGCCTGCAATACGGATCCGTGCAGCCTGGCGCGAAGCAAGCTCTGGAGAAGCTCAATTCCTGGATGCAGAAGGGATATATGCATAAGGAAGTTGGACTATGGGACGGCAACAAATCTGGTGAAATTTACGCAGCAGGTAAAGCAGGGGTGATCTTCTCGCCTCGGTGGGGATTGTCCCGCTTCCAGGATGTCATCAAGAACGTGAAGGGTGCAGAGATCGTTCAAGCTCCAATTCCGAAAGGACCAGGTGGTCAAGCTCGTATCGGTACGGATGTATTGTCTCATGTAGCACTGATCAACAAGGATATGAAAAATCCGGAGGCTTGGTTCGTACTCCAGAATTATCTGTGGGATCATTATGCAAATCCGAAGCCGGGCTCCGAATTTGAGTTCGGAATGTTTGAAGGCTACGATTATGTCTTCGATAACGGCAAGATGAGCACCGATCGTCCCGTGATTCAGAAGGTAACCGGCTTCGAGCGGGTACGCCATTACAACCATGTCCGCACACCGCTTGATCCGAAGCTGTTCGTCTATTCCCTTTACAAAGGCGCGAAAGGTTTGCCACTGGAGACGCCTTATGAGAAAGCGGAGAATGAGCGTCGTGCTAAGGACCCTTATGATATCAAGACAGGCGGGATTCAGTGGGAAACGAAGGATCATAGCGTAATCAATGCCTATAACGGACAATTTACCAAGACGATGTCCGACAAGGGCGAGCTGCTCGACAAGATGGAGCTCGAAACATTCACGAAGATCATGTACGGTAACCTGCCGATCTCCGCATTCGATAAATTCGTAACGGATTGGAAAACGGGCGGCGGTGATGCGATCACGAAGGAAGTTAACGATTGGCAGAAGAATTTGAAGAAATAAGCTGAATAAGTCATTGCAGAGGAAACCCAACTTGTCGTTGGGTTTCCTCTATGATGCAACATATTGGACGGTCATCGGGCTGGGTATAGGCTGGGTATAACATGTATTTAGAGTTGGTGGGTGATACATTGTATTTCAGAAAGCAAGTGCCGGTCAGGGTGAACGAGCTTGCACGCTCTCAAGATCGTCTCTATATGGAATTAAACGGTGAGTGGCAGTTTCAGTTGGATCCCTCTCAAGCTGGGGAAGCGCAGCGATGGTTTTCGGAGGAACAGATCCTGACAGATACGATTGCAGTACCCGGATGCCTGGAGGCACAGGGCAAAGGTGTTACTTGCATAGAGCCTATGCAGCCGGGTTGGGGGCAAACGTCGGACGTACCGTTTCGAGGCCTCTCTTGGTATAAGAAGTCGTTTAAGGTTAGTGATTCATGGAGAAACGCTCTCAACAGCAAACGGATTTGGCTGCATTTTGGCGGCGTCTCGATGCAGTGTCGGATATGGCTGAACGGCGCATATGTTGGGGAGCACCGCCTGGCTGCAGCGCCTTTTGGCTTTGATGTAACAGATTTGGTACGAATCGGTGCTGTGAACGATATTACGGTACAAGTAGAAAACACCTCGACAAATGAAACGAGCGATTTTCTTGAGACGTCTCACGGCTTTGGAGCAATGACCACCGAGATGGTATGGACCGGTATCTATCGGGGGGTTGAGCTGGTTGCTTGCGGTGTGCCGTCCATTCGTGAATTGTTCGTGATGGCTGACCCCAAGACCGGCAACGTACTTGTCCAGTGCGAGCTGGATGGGGAAGGCGAGCTTGAAAGCAAGGAATATGTGCTTCGTGCCGACATCACCCCATGGGGAGAAGATGACCAACTTGTCTCGAGCGGATGTATCGCGGTGTCGGGGTCGCGTGCTGCTATTCAGCTCCATGTTAAGGAACCAAAGCGATGGTCGGATCGAGAGCCCAATTTATATCGTGTTACGGCCGCTTTATATAAGGACAATAGAGATTGCGCCGATTCCTTAACAGAGAGATTCGGCTTCCGATCGATCACATACGACGATACGCACATTCTCTTAAACGGGTATCCGGTTTATCTTCGGGGAGATATGGTCCATTACCATTGGCCTCATACCGTATCACCCTCTACAGACCGTGAGGAATTGGGACGCGAGCTTGCGGTTTATAAAGCGTATGGCTTTAACTTTTTGCGGCATCATACTCATTTTCCAGGTGTGGAGTATTTGGAGGTCTGTGACGAGCTTGGGCTGCTCGCTCATAATGAGCTTGGCGTTCTCATGCGTACGGATAAGCGCAAAGGAAATAAGACCTGGAAGATACGAGAAGAGCTTGCTGAGGAAATGTGGCAGGCCCTGATCCGCAGGGATCGGAACCATCCCTCAGTCATTGTATGGTGTATGGGCAACGAGTCATTCCCAGTGCCGGACGATGTGAAGCGGTTTGCCACTCTGGCACGAGAACTGGACCCCACTCGCTTGATCCAGTCAAGCAGTACAGGATGGTTTGATCAGGAGGATCCGGAGCGGACGCTGCGATATGCGCCGATTTATCACGAATGCCGGAAGGCGGGAGCCTCCTATGTCGACTCTGCGCTAAGCACACGTTACGCGGGAACGCTGCGTCCGTGGCGCATTCAATATACGAGTCGTAGGCTTGAGGAGGCAGGCTTGAAGCCGTACTGGCCATTATTTACGACGAACACGCAGAAGCTTCAAGCGTTGTGCCGCAAGCTGGTGCTGGAGGAAATCCGTCAGAACGATACCTCCCAGAGTGATTACTGGAACCCTGGCGGTAGATGGGAAGGGTACCAGCTATGCACCTTCCGTGATTCTGGATCGTTTCATTGGGGTGTAGTAGACGATTTTTTTGGCCAGAAGGCAGCTTCGCCAGAAGAGACGCTTAGGTACAATGGGGAAACGGTGCTGCTTTGGCAAACGCGTTGGCAGAACCGACTGTTCCGTGGAGAAAGCTTTGTGCCGTTCGCCTTTGTCTGCTCACATTATGGCAGCGCCCCCATTCAAGGAGCTACATTCCGTTGGGAGCTTCGATTGGAGAACGGGGAACTCGTGGCCGAGGGAGAGCATACACAAATTGATTTGTCGTGCGGCGAGGTAAAGCCTATCGGGGTAGATTATCGAATGCTTCCCAGGACGGAACAAGCTTCGAAGCTGGAGCTTCACGCAGAGCTCACCTTCGGAGGGCAAGGGTTCATTCGAAACCTATGGAACGCCTGGCTGTTGCCTGATCCGAGACTTTCTGACCTTGCAGGCAAGGTTGCGCTATATGGGATGGATGCGTCAACGGAGCTCAGTTTCCGTACTTTGCTTCCAGAGGCGGGCCGGATAAATCATCAGCGGATCGATCCGAATACGTTGTTGATCTCCGGGGCACTTGACCAGCAACTTATCGATCATGTAGAGCAAGGCGGCCGCGCATTGCTGTTGGCCAGAGGTGTGCTGGAGGGTGAAGTAACGGAGTGGGGAGCAGGACGTTCGGAGTTTCCAAGAGGAACGATCATCCGCGACCATCCGCTCTTCCGCAGCTTTCCACACAAGGGCTGGTGCGATATTCCGTTCGCCAGCGTAATGAGCGGAACGGCGGAGCTTGACGGCAATCGGAATGAGCTGGGCATGGCGGTCAGCCTTCGCGGCTGGCCGGAGCAACTCGAGCCGATCATTATGGGCATCCCAAGCTATAAGCAGAAGCGACCGCAGAAGCTTGCACATGTCTTTGAAGTGTCGGTTGGCCGAGGCAAGCTGCTAATCACCAGCTTCCGATTCGATACACCTGGAGCAAGTCATGTTTCGGCCGTGGACCTGTTATCCCGGATGCTGTATTACATGGATAGCCAACAGTTTCAGCCTGAGGTCAGCGTGCAGCCTGCATTCCTTGCATCACTGCCCGGCCGAGCACAACCAGCTGTCGCGACGAAAAAATCACATTGATGCTGCGAGATGCTAGATACAATGCTTAAGAAAATGGAGGTTTCTATCATGGTGCGTAAGATGTCGGTACCGCCTATGGAGCTGGTAGAATACGACGGACCCGGAACACAGATGTGCGCGGTTATGGACGCAATTGGAGAAATAAGCGTAAGACGGGCCCTGATTCCCGAGCCGAAGGAGGGCGAGGTACGCGTCAAGGTTAAGTGGGTCGGGATTTGCGGCAGCGATGTCGAAGTGTTTCGCGGTGCCCGCGAGCCGGAATTTATATCCTATCCGACTCGGCTTGGGCATGAGGTTGCCGGAGTCATTGACAAGGTAGGTCCCAATGTAATTGGCATTAAGCAAGGCGATCATGTTGCGCTTCGTTACGTCTGGGGTGCGTTTGCCGAATACGTGTGCTGCAGTCCGTTCTCCGTCAAGGTGCTTCCGAAAGAGCTTCCGCTTATCGAGGGTTCTTTGATTGAGGTGCTTCCCGGCATCATTCATGCTGCAGAGCTGGGCGAAATTTCACCTCACAAGAACGTGCTGATTACCGGGCAAGGCGTCAGCGGACTCGTCATGACGCAGGTTGTCAGCTTATTCAGCCCACGTAATCTTGTTGTTACGGACCTGTTTGACGAGAAGCTGGCACTTGCGCGCAAATATGGAGCGACCCATACGTATAAGATGCCGGATGAACACGCCAACACGATGGATATCGTCGGCAAAGATTTTCCTGACGGCTTCGATGTTGTGATCCCCTGCCTGCTGGAGGGCGAAGGTATGGTGGATGCCATCAATGCGGCGGCGCAGAACGGGCGCATCGTCATGTACGGCTGTATCGGCACATGCCGGAAGCCGGTCGATTTCTTTAAAGTACACAAAAAGCGGCTGGATATCCTTTCGACAGAGCCGAAGCGCGATATCGACAATCGCCGATTTTTCGACGAGGGACTGCGGTTGGTGCTGGACGGGCTGATCAATACGGAAGAGATGATCACACATGTCGTGCCGCTGGCTGAGGTGGCACGAGCCTTTCAGCTGCGGAATGAGCACAAGGGCGACACGATCCATGTGATGATCGATTGCGAAGTGGAGTAATGGTTCCTGTTTATTATGGCTTTATAGAAAGAGCGATCTCTGCATGCTTTTCAGCAGAGATCGCTTTTTCTTTGAAGGGTATGATTTTTGTAAGGGGAATTGTTTATGGTTTGAGAGGTATGTTATAATGCTAAACAAACGAGGTAAGTTAACTATTTTAACATACCTAGGTGGGTGGGGTAACATGCGAATGTTGAAATCCGTCAAAGCAGCGGATTTGAAAAGTAACAATCGTGTAAATCTCCTTCGACTGATCAGTAGTGGATCCTATTCCAGGGCTGATCTGGCGGCAGCGTTGGGACTCAGCCGGGCTGCGGTCACTTTGCTCGTCGATGAATTGATGCAGGACGGGCTGGTTGAGGAGGTTGGACAGGGAGATACAACCGAACTGGGCGGCAAGAAGCCTACTTATCTGGGAATTCGCCCTTCGGCTGCTTACCTTGTACTGGTTTCGTTCCAGGCAAGCAGCTACGAGATTGCGGTTTGTGATCTACATGCTACAATTCTGGAAAGAACAACGAAGCAAACGTTATTGTTTGATGATTACACGTTAAGCTTCCGTCTCATTATTGAAGACATCCGATCAATTCTTGCGCAGCTCCGTTTGAAACATTCTACTATGACCATACTGGCAGCAGCTATCTCCCTTCGTGGACAGGTCCAGCCAGAGTCAGGAGTGTTGAACTATTCAGCAAGCCTTCCAGGATGGCGGGAAATACCGGTGCGGGCATGGTTCGAGCGAGAGCTTGGCATTCCGGTTCTGATCGAGAACAGCGCACGAGCGCTCACTTATGCCGAGATGAGGTTTGGTCGGCTCAAGAACCGCAAGCATGCCATTAGTGTCTCCGTTTCACGGGGAATCGGCGCAGGTGTGGTCATTCAGCATGAGCTATACACGGGGGCTGCTGGCGGAGGGGGTACAGCAGGTCATACGGTACTCCTGGATGGCGGACCGCTATGCTCCTGTGGGCAGCGGGGCTGTTGGGAAACCCTGGGATCCATGGCAGCATTTCAGGAGCAGCTCGTGCTGCGGAATCCGAGGTATGCAGGAATGGAGCCAGGCGCATTGTTCGCTAGGTACCATTCCGGAGATTCCATCGTCCGGGATGTCCTTCACAACCATACCTGCTATTGGATTGGTGCAGGTATAGCCAATCTCGTCAACCTGTTTAATCCGGAGATCGTCGTGCTTCAAGGAGTGATTACGCTTGGTGGGGTAGCCGTGCTCGAGGAAATTAAACGTATCGTGCAGCAGCGCGCGCTGCCTTCCAACAGGGCCGTGGAGCTTGTTTTTTCAAGCCTGGATGCAAGCATACAGGATCTGTTAGGTCCCGCAGCGCTCATCCTCACACAGCTTTATTCTCCGGAGCATCATGGGAGCTTATGGGGCTCCAGGAACAGGTACGACCTCGCACCCCAAATTGAAGGAGGGTTTCCCCAATTATGAATGTCTTATTGCTGATGTGCGACCAACTCCGGGCGGATGTCCTAGATCCACAAAGTCCCTGCCAGATGCCTCATCTTCAGTCGCTTATTGCGGAGCATGGTGTCAAATTCGACTATGCCTACACGCCGAATGCCATCTGCTCTCCGGCCAGAGCAAGCATGATGACGGGACAATATCCTAGCAGGCACGGGATGGTAGATGTGACTCATAATGTAAAGCCATACCGGGCTGATCTGGTTCATGGCCTACAGATGTGGTCGGAGCACTTGACGGCGAACGGATATGTGGGCGGCTATTTCGGCAAATGGCATATTGAGCGGACAGAAAATCCAAGGAGCTATGGATTTCATGAAGCAGTCCTAGTTCATTCGGAAGCATACAAGGAGTATCGTACGGGGTTGGGACTTGGCGACAGCCGTCTTGATCCGGAATATAACCTGATTCATTCCGGTTATGACGTGCGGCCATTGTATGGTGTGTATGATGAACCTGCTGAGGCAACAGAGCCTTATTACTTGTATTCACTCGGTCTGGACTTCATCAAGCGACAGCAAGAACAAGGACAGAAATGGTTTGCAACGGTCAGCTTGCTCGAGCCCCATGACCCTTACCTGGTCCCAAGAGCCTATTACGAGAAATATGATCCGGATCAGCTCCAAATTCCAGCCAACCTTAGAGACGATCTGCAGGGAAAACCAAAC
>JBEPYM010000031.1:0-27426 GCA_041641375.1 Paenibacillus sp. | reverse complement strand
ATAAGCTGCTCTCCGCCTTGCTTCTTCCATTGCTCAACGAAGGTATCCCAGTACGATACCGGTTCCTTGCCGAGAATGATTTTGGCAGCCGTTTCTTGCCACAGCGTACCTTCAGCCAGGAGATCCGGGTTCGCCTTCGCAGCCGGCATAACCGGCATTGCTGCCGTCGGGTTCGGCAAGCCTTCCTTCGCAGCAACTGCCTTCGCTGCTTCCGTCTTGTCGAATGCCTCCTGCAAATGGTCCTGTCTGGAGAGCGTCACTTCCTTCGGAGCGTTTCCAATTCCGAAGATGCCGCGCCATTCGTACTTTAGTTCCTTATTTTTGTTCAAATCGAAGATCAGCTTGTTGCCTTCCTTCTTGTACGTCTCGCCTTCAACGCCCAGCGCTCCGAACGTCTGCCCTTCCGGAGTTGCCATCCAATCCAGCCACTTGATGATCGCTTCCGCATTTTTTGCATTTTTGTTAATGACCCAGGTATTCAATACGGCGGAATATTTGCGACCGACCGGGCCGTCGTAGCCCGTGCCCTTCGGCGTCGGAATCGTAATGACATTTGTTTTCTTATCCTTTAAGGATTCATTCAGACGTCGTTGCCACGTCCAGCCATCACCTGTTACATGATTCCAGGACCCTACCAGATCGCCCTGAATTTTTTGCTCCCAAATTTGACGAGTGTTCGTAAACGATTCCTGATCCAGCAGCTTCTCCTTGTACATCGTGTGCAGGAACTCCAGCGCTTTCTTCGTATTCGGGTGAATGAAGCCAGGGATAACCTTACCTTCATGAACGATCGTGCCGTCCGGGTTCACGCCCCACATGCCGTAAATATTTTCGGCCCACGTTCCCTTCTCCCGCATGGAGAAGGCGATCTCGTCCTGCTTGCCGTTGCCATTCGGATCCTTGTCACGGAAGGCGCGGAACACGTTCAGCAGCTCGTCGGAGGTTTTCGGCTCTTTCAGACCCAGCTTATCCATCCAGTCCTTGCGGATGTAGATGAGACGCTCAGCAGGGCTCGACTGCGGCTTCGGAATCGCCACAATCTTGCCATTCATCGTAACCGCATCCCATGCAGCTTGTGGAATGACCTTCTTCAAATTCGGTCCATGCTTGTTGATCAGCTCATCCAGCTCCATAGCCTGGCCTTGAGCGACGAATTGAAGATCGTTTAGCGCGAAGTATTGGAATACATCTGGTACTTCGCCCGAAGCGAACTTGATTTGCAGGTTTTGCTGATAATCCTTATGCGGCAGGAACGTGATATCGAGATTCGTATTCGTTTTATCTGCCATCCACTTGATTTGCGACATCTCCATCGATTTGCCGGACGGAACCGGTTGGCTGTGGTCAGACACAAACACCTTGATTGTCGTGGGTGGTACGGGTGCTGCAGGCTTGGAGTCAGCAGGCGCCGGACTGGCGGACTGGCTGCCCGTCCCGCTGCATGCTGCAAGTGAGACGGCAAGCATGGCAGATACTCCGGTTAACACATGTTTTCTCATTGTACTCATTGCTGTTTCCCCCTCAGGTTAAAATCCATACTATATGAAGGCTTTTGAAATAGCCAGTCATATCGGTTTTCCTATTCCTTCAAAGAGCCCAGCAGCGCTCCCTTGATAAAATGCCGCTGGATAAACGGATACACGAGTATGATCGGCACTGTCGCTACCACGATGGTGGCACTCTTTAGCCCCTCAGGCGAAATATCGAAGGATTCGGTAACCGAATCGCTCATGGTCGACTGAGAGATCAAGTAGTACAGATACACTTGTACCGTATGCATGCTTCGATCCGTTAAATAGAGAAGCGGACCGAAATAGCTGTTCCAGTGACCAACCGAATAATACAACAGCAGCGTAACCAGAATCGGCATCGACAAGGGCACTGCAATCTGCCATACGATTCGATATTCGCTCATGCCGTCCACCTTGGCTGCTTCGAACAGCTCCTCCGGCAGCGAGCGAAAGAACGTTAGACACAGAATCATATTAAAGGCACTGATTGCGCTCGGGATGACTAATGCCCAGATCGTATTCAACAGGCCTAGCGACTTCACTACAAGGTAGCTAGGAATAAGTGGCGCGCTGAATATCATGGTGAAAATGATGTACATCATGATGAGCTTTCGGCCGCGCAGATGCATTTTGGACAATGGATACGCCGTTACAATCGTCATGACCATATTGACCGACGTTGCCAGCACGACCACCTTAACGGACATCCACAATGAATTCCAGAAGGACAGGTTACTGAACACTCGATCATAATTGTCCAGATTCCAACCTACAGGCCAGATTTTCACCTTGCCCTGGAACAGGGCGGAGGTATCGCTGACCGAACCCGCAATGAGATGCATGATGGGTACGACTACGAGAAGACACATACCGAGTAGTACGGTGACATTACCGTAATCGAAAAGCTTTTCGCCGAATGAACGTTTGATTTTCATGTTGTCCTCCCGCCTTAGTACAGCCCTTCGCCGGTAACTGCCTTGCTCGCCCGGTTGGCCAGCATGAGCAGCAGGAGTCCGACGATAGACTTGAATAGGCCGATCGCAGTCGTGAAGCTGTATTGACCTTGCTGGATGCCCGCCCGGTATGTGAACGTATCGATTACGTCTGCGACCGGATACGTGACCGGGTTCAGGAACACGAACACGTTCTCAAAGCCGTTGTCGAGAATATGCCCGATGTTCAGCAGCAGCAGGATGACGATAGCCGGCGTTAATCCGGGCAAGCTGATATGCACGAATTGATGCCAGCGGTTCGCTCCGTCGATCTTGGCCGCCTCGTACAAGGAAGGGCTAATGCCAGCCAGTGCTGCGAGGAAGATGATAGCGCTCCAGCCCATCTCCTTCCAGACGCCGGAGGATACGATGATCGCCCGTATCATTCCCGGCTCCTGCAGGAAGTTGATCGCGTCCGTTCCGGTTGCCGTTACGAATTGGTTGACCATGCCCGTGCGGAGCGACAGCATCATGAAGACGAGGCCGTACACAATTGTCCAGGACAGGAAGTGAGGCAAATATACGATAGTCTGAACCCATCGCTTGAACGCCATGCTGCGCAGTTCATTAAGAAGCAATGCAAGTATGATGGGAGCCGGAAAGGCGAATACGATCTGATAGAAGCTGATGATGACCGTATTTCGCAATATCCTCGTAAAGTTCGGATAAGTGAACAGCTGCTCGAAATATTTGAACCCTACCCAAGGACTGTTTCGAAATCCTTCGAAGACGTTGTACTCCTTGAATGCGATGATACTCCCAAGCAGCGGTACATACTTGAATACGAAGAAAAACAGCAAACCCGGAATCAACATCACGTATAGCGCTTTATTGTTGCGGATATAGCGGGACAGCTCGGAACGTACCGGCTTGCTTGCTGGCTCCTTCCATGGGGGTGATTGAACCGTCGGTTCCATGTTGGTGCTCCTCTCCTTCTATGAACCTTTTTTCTATACCTTTATTGTAAAGGGAGGTGTAAGCGCCAACAATGGGGCGATCCAACGATAGTATGGGTGATCCTAAGGAGTTGCGTTCAGCACGACCTCTACCCCGTAATGGTCGGACACTACCTGTCCATTCCTGTCGTTAAACACGACTCTCGAATGGCTGACAGGATAGAGACGGTTGCTCCAAATCTGGTCCAGCCGCAGGTCGGACACATTGCTACCCCAGCCTGCGATCTTCCCTTGTACAGTCGTTCCGTCGTCCTTGTTGCACGCCAGCGAATACGTATCGTAAAAGCCGTTATTCCGCAAATAGTCATAGCCCTCTCCCCTGACACTCGCACAATTGTTGAAGTCTCCCATCAGAAAGACAGGCATATCCGCAGGGATCTGAGCGAGCAACCGATCCGCCTGCAGCTTGAACGGTTCTTCCAGATCCCCCCACCACCCCATGTGGCAGGAGGCGAAGTACATCTGCTGCCCCTCGTATTGGACCATAACGGCCGCAACCTTGCGCGTCTTCCAGAATTGCGCGTCGGTACGTCTCGTAATGTAGAAACCGTGTCGCTCCAGGACCGGCAGCCGCGTCAGTATGGCAACTCCCTCTTCGTATGGCTCATAGCCATCGTGATTGTATTCCCAGATCAGCTCATAGGGCTCTGCTCCTGCTCGTATCAGCTGCTCCTGGATCAGCAACCCGAAGTGGTCGGACTTCAAGCCTGCGCTTGTCAAAGCAGCATGGCGAGATTGGCTTACCTCTTGCAGGGCGACAACATCATAGCGGCTCTCAGCGATGGTCTCCGCGATCCGGCGCATTTTATCCCATGGATTGACCTCCTGCCACGAGTGGCAGTTCAGGGTTAACAGCTTCACTTCCATTCTCCTCTCGCCACGAATGGCAGAAAATACCCTTGGGCATCCTAACGATAACCCAAGGGTTGAATTCAGCTTCAGTTCTTTTTCAATTCAAAGTCGTCGGCATAGCCGTAGCCGCTGCCTGTGGGCTTCGCCACCTTGATCGTCACAGTGCTCGCAGATGAGCCGGTCGTGAAGGTGAGCGTCTTCTTCGTCCAGGCTGTTCCGCTCAGCGTGGTGCTAGTGGAGCTGCCATACCCGCTTGCGCTCATCGTTAGGGTCAATCCGGAGGAGACATTCGTTTTGAGCCAGGCCGTCAACGTATACGAGCTGTTCGGGCTGACCGCGATCGTCTGCGACACCTCTCCGCTCCCCCCTGCGCTGTCACCCAGTCGTACTGCACCTGAACCCGAGTTGACAATCCCGGACGTATAAACCTTCCCTACCGTCGTCCAGGAGGTTAAACCGTTCTCAAAGCCAGGGTTGGCGACCAGATTGGTACCGCTGCCGCCGCCAGAAGTGCTATGGTTGTCGTCCCATACGAAATTGCCAAGCCAGGTCAGATTGGTCGGCTTCGTTCCGTCGGTTTTGTTAATTTGGTGACCGCCGCCATTCGTCGTCAGTTTATTGTTGTCTCCGCCCAGCCAATGCCAGACGATGCGGCCTACACCCTTCGGGAAGGCAACCCGCTGCATCGCCTCCGTTGCACTCTGGGTATCGGCATTTGTATAAACTCCATACTCCCCTACGATAAGTGCCAAATTTTTGGCATGCACGCGGTTGATGTAATCGTTCATTTTATTATCGGCCGTCACTCCGTCGCGCGTCACCCACTCCCGGTAGAAATGGACGCTGAACACGACGTTCTGATTGCCAGTCAGGCTGTTATTATACGATTTGATCCCTTCTCCGTAAGTCAGGAAGGCGCTGTTGGAGGACACGACGTTGCTCGTATTGAAAGCGGCCGATTCCTGCGCCCAGGAGCTGCCGTCCAGCACGATGATATTGTCCTTCGCCCCGGCGTCGCGGATCGTCTTGATGACATCCTTGTGCATGGAATCCCATACGGGTGACACCGGCTTGTCATTGGACGAACCCGGCTCGTTCATAATGTTGAACCATACGTACGTATTGTTCTTGTATCGATTCGCCAGATTGCTCCAGAAGGTTTTCAGTTCAGCCAGGGACGGGGTCGAGCTCGAGGAGAAATAGCTTCCCTTCTGGTCATGCACTTCAGGCATAACGACAATCCCGGCTTGCGTATAGGCATCGATCACGTCGTACAGATATTGCATGTTTTTGTTATAGCCGTTGTAATTCGGATCGATTCGGACATAGAGCCGGATCGTATTGAACTTCCATACGTTCTTGACCAGGTTCAGGTGCCCCAGCGTATCGCCTCCCCACGCGGAGTTGTAGCCGTTAATGTTGGTCCCCTTGACGATAAACTCATTGCCCTGCGGATCGATGATCTTCGTTCCCGACACATAAAATTTTCCAGTGGCGGTGTAGGCCTTCGCTTCTGGCGGGGATACCAGACTGCCGATTCCAAGAGATACCAGCAGTAAAGCAACGATCATCAGTCTTCCGATTTGGCTCAGCTTGCTCGTTTTCATTTTCATTTTCCTCTCAATTTGTAATAAAAACCGCAAAACCGTTGGACTCCCACTCCCTCCGGGATCAACCACCGCCTTTCCTGCAGTCGGTTTATGCAAGGAAGGAGACTCGACCATGTATGTGACAAGTCAAGCCTCCCGATGTCTGATCGTGATGATTTATTTAATCCAATAGCTGAATCAGGTTGTGGACAGCCTTGGCTGTCTCCGCACGATTGGTATTCGCAGTCGGGTCAAACAGCTGACTGCCTTTGCCATTCATTAGTCCGATGCTTGCAGCCGCTTGAATGCTACCGGTCGCCCAGCTTGAAGCGCGGTCCAGATCCTTGAAGCTCGCGCGGTCTGCCTGCGGCTTGGTACCTTTCGCCTTCTCGTAAGCTCTCATCAGCATGACAGCCATCTCTTCCCGAGTAATGGTAGCATGAGGAGCGAAGGTGTCCTCTCCGCGGCCATGGATCAGACCGGCTTCGAAGGCTGCCGCCACCTCATCCGCATACCAGGCGTCCTTGGCAACATCGGTGAAAGGAGCGGACTTCGTATTCTTCAGCTGCAGCACCCTGCTCAGAAGGGCGGCAAATTCGGCCCTGGTCGTCGTACCTTCAGGAGCAAAGCGGCTGTCGCTGACTCCCTTGACGACATGCTTCGCAGATAGCGCCTGGACGGCGTCGTAGGCCCAATGATTTCCGTGGAGATCATCGTAGCTTTTGTTGTACTCAAAAACGGCATATTTACTGAAATGAACGAGCGATACGGTGATCGTGCCGGATGCCTGATCCACCTTCCCGCCCACATACTCCCATTGCTCAGCAGCAGGATTGTAATAATAGACGCCCAGCAGGCTCGGCTTGCTTCCTGCCTTGTAGCTCAGCTCAAGTTCGATCGGCTCTGCGAATTCTGAAAGGGTTTGGGAGCCGCTTCCGGTTACAACCTGCAGCTTCAGCTGCACTCCATCTCCAGCAACTGCAAGCGTTGCCTGGCCTTGCTGAATCGATTGCTGAATATCTAGAGGCTCCACTTGTAACGAAATGTCCGCATTGGCTTGTGCGCCGGCCAGCTCCTGAAGGGTTTTCATGACGGAAGGCGGAATGATCAGCTTCGCTGCTTCCAGGACAAGCTCGAGCTTCTGATTGCCTACCGCATCCGCGGCCTTGGCAGGGAGCAGAACCTGCTTGGTGCCTTTGGCAATCTCGATCGACACCTTCCCCTCTTTCCCATTCTTCAGGCTGGCTTCATTGACCACTTGCTTCTCATTCTGAGCCGGCGGTGTCGCTGGCGGTGTGCTTGGCGGCGTTGGCGGCGGTGACGAATCGCTCGAATCCGTCGTTACCGTCAGCACTCCCGATGGCTCAGAGAAAACTCCATTCCCATTCACCGCCTTAACGGCGAAAATATACGTTGTTCCAGACGTGAGCCCTGTTACGGTATAGGTCGCTTGCGTCACATTTGCAATTTGCGAACCACCCTGCAGTACCGCATAGGACTCAGCCTGCTCAACAGCGTTCCAAGCCAGAGTGACAGAGGTTTCCGTCTTGGACGTTACCCTGAGATTGCCGGGTGCCTCAGGGAGAGACGGAGGCTCAGCTGTGTAAGGCTTCATGGCGAACAGCACGTCATCCACGTAGAAATTGTTCGGCTTGTTGTTCTTGTAAGCAAACACCTTGCTGTCCGTCATGGGCAGGTTCGGCGTCGTGAACTCCAGTTCCTTGTATTCATATTCTGTTGTCGTGAAATGCAGGAAATATTGCGTATGCGTCTCCGCACCCTGCGGCAGGAATTTCACTCCAACGTCTCCGATCTGGCCCAGAACGTCGAACTTCCCCCAGGCGCCCAGAATGTACGTCGTGTTCGGAAGCAAGGCTACCGCCTGCCCGCGCCCTCCGCTGCTGTCATCGCGAATGACGAACGCCCGCTGGCCGGTTCTGGCTTGCTCCTCTACAGAAGCATTGCTGCCCGATGTAAAGTTGTTCCAACCAGTTAACCCATCCTCAAAGCCCGGGTTGATGAGCAGATTCCGAATCTCCGTTGGTGGCGTCACAGGGATGGCCACGAACAGACTGTCGTTGCTCAGATTCGCGTCGACACCCTTGTAGTTGTTATTTAGACGGAAATCAACGGTGTAGAAGTAGTCGGACGGAATGAACGTGTAGTCTGACAGCGTGATGCTCTCTCCAGGCGCCAGCGGCTGGTTGGTGCTAATGGTCTTCTGACTGACGCCATTCAGATGAATGTTCCCGCCAATTGCCATTCCGTTCGCCTGGCCGGTGCCGCGATTGGTGATTACTACTTCGACTGCAACCTGATCGCCAAGTGCCGGCAAGGAAGGGTTGCTGCGGATCGCGGTCACGGCCAAATCAACGCCAGGAGCGGCGGCAGACAGCAGCACATCCTGCTGTACAGCATTATTGTTAAGATCGGCATCCTGCCCATAGCTGCTTGCGGCGGAGTCAATCTCCGCACGAATCGTGAAATTGCTTGACGGATATGCGATTGGATTGGAGACGACCACAGTCTGCTCCCGGTTCCCCAGCTTCACGATCGCATCCTTGCTGGAAGCAAGCTCGCCGTTCACGTAGTAACGGATCGTCACCGTACCGTTGACCGGAAGGTCTCCGTCATTCCGGACCGTTGTCTGGAACGAGATCGTGCTGCTGCTGTCCGCAGCGCTCTTGTCAGCTATGATGCTGCTCAAGGACAGATCGATCGAGTCTGTTGGTACCGGCAGTCCATGATTGTCATTCCATACTTTGCGGCCCAGCCAGGACAGGTTCGTAGGTTCGCCGTTGACGAGCCTGACATCCTTGCCGCCGCCTCTTGTCGTATTGACCGTCAGCTTATTCTGATCCCCGCCGAACCAGTGCCACACATATCGGCCGATCTTACGGGGTATCACTTGCTTGAACATGTATCGGGTCGCGTCTCTGGTGTCATTGTTGGTCCACTCGCCATATTCGCCTACAACAAGTGCGAGACCCTTGGCGGCTACCCGATCCAAATAATCGATCAGCTTGCTCTCGCCGAATATCCATTCCCGATACAGGTGCACGGAGAACACAATATTGGTATTGCCGGTCAGATTCCGGTTGTAATTCAGCATATCCTGACCGTACGTCAGAATCGCGCTATTAGAATCCACCACTGGATTGTTGTTAAATTCAGCGCTATCCTGCGCCCACGAAGAGCCATCCAGTACAATGATGTTGTCGGTTGCACCGGTCGCACGAATGGTCTGGATCACTTCTTCATGCATCGTTTTCCACAACGGGTTGACCGGCTTATCCTGACCTCCGGGTTCGTTCATGATATTGAACCATACGTAGGTGTTGTCTTTGTAGCGTTGCGCCAAGCCTTGATAGAACGTCTTCAAATCCTGCAGCGACGGAACGGTGTCTTCCGTGAAATATTTGCCTGTCTGGTCGTGCACTTCGATCATGACAACGACCTTGCGAGCTGTGAATTCATCGATGAGGGCATGGAAATAATTCATGTCCTTCTGATTGCCGTTGCCGTTGTTGTAGTCCGGGTTAATACGGGCGTACAGCCTGACGGAATTAAACTTCCAGACATCGGCGATCAGATCGATTTCATTGAGCGTATCCACCGGCCATGGCGTGTTATAGCCATGCACGTTGACCCCCTTCGCAACAAACTCGCTGCCGTCGGGATCGATGATCTGGGTTCCGTTCACATAAAATTTCCCGGTCGCTTGCTGACCGATATCATACGTCACGCTCAGCTTGACTTGCGGTACCGCTTTATGATCCTTCACATTGACGGCATCAATCAGAATCTCGTTCGGCCCCTGCAACAAAGGCAACGTATGGGAGAACTGATTTTCTGTATAGACGCTGTTCACAACCGTCGCGCCGTTCAAGCGGATGCTGAGGTTAGCCGGCACATTGACCGAACCGCTGACGGTAAAAGCCGGCTGCTGCACGGTTCCGCCGGTTTGATGGACAGTCAGTGTTAAAGATGGCGGCTTGTAGGCGTGTATCGACGTGATAACGACATCGTCCAAGCGAGTAGTGCCTGATGAGCTCAGGCGAATATAAATATCCCCCGCATTCTCGGCCGCCTCAGGCAGCTCCCTCTTGTAGGTCTTCCAGTTCTGGCCCTGCTGGGAGATGGAATCCCCCAGCTGCGACCAGCTCACTCCATCGGAGGACCACTGGATTCGCAGGATGTCAGCGGCGTTAACGACTCTGGCGCTTACGCTTACTTCCAGAGCGGATCGTCCCAAAGTGTTGATTTGTGCGGTTAACGCATCGTTATTGCCCATTTCAACGAATTTGGTCGGGTTGTTATTTGCGTTGAATCGAACAGCTGTCCATTTTAATACGGAGAATGGCCCTAGGCTGGATGGCGCATTGACCGCGCCAGTTGCATAGCTCTCAAAGCTCTCGTTCAGCAGCTCTCGAACGGTGCTCTTCCCGGTCAAGCGAATTTCATCCAGTCGAATAAACCGGCTCGCCGCTGTGTCGGAACGGAATCGAAGCACAAGCGACTCGGCATTGTCGGCAGTATCCGGCACGGAAACCATCCGCTGTCTCCAAGTCGTATTGGGAATTTCGCCGCCCTTGATTTCATCGACCGTGATCCAGTTCGTTTCGCCATCAACCGATATTTCAGCAATGAGCGAATCCGCTGACGTCAAGCTCGTGAATCTCACGTAGTACGATAGCTCCATCTCTCCATATACGGAGGCATTGACTGTTTTCTTGATCGAATGCTGAGGATTGAGGATAACCGATTTGCTTCCTTGAAAGGCATTGGCATCGGAATTCACCCTTTTTCCATCCTCATCCGCCCAACCGTTCATCTGATCCGTGCTTCGGTTGTAATCCTCCCAGCCTTCATACAGGAGTGTGCTTGCCTCCGATGCGTTAACAGCCATCGGGTTGACTGGCAGCAATGCAATCAGCAGAGCCAGAATAAGGGCGATGCTTACGTGTCTGCGAACATGTCTGAAAGTACGGCTCAATCTTCCCACCTCTTCTGATGTTGTATGTAAATTGATAGCGCTATCAATTCATTTATATTATAGGGTGATCGGTGACGGTTTCGACATGGGGTGATGCAATGATATGATGGGTAATCCTATGGATTTGGCGATAGCCTATGGTCTTAAATCGAGATCGTCCACCGAACTTTTTATTATCCCTGTCACAGGGAACTACCAATCGGAAGGGGAAGATCAAATATGGAATTCAATAAATTAGATCAACACCCGAACGGTGAACAGCTCCAGAACGTACAGAATCAATCTGCAGAGGGCCAGCCCCAAGTCATCCTGGTATCATTGCCTTCTCGCAAAGAAACCTTACCTTCTTATACACCTTGGTATAATAAAGGTTGGGTATGGATGCTGGTTGTTGCTGCCGGCCTGATCGTCTTCTGGGTCGCGATCGGCAGCCTCGGTGAACAAGCATCCAACATTCAGGCTTCCATCGACAATCAGACGAATGCGATTCGGGAGCAAAGCAGCTCTATTGACTCGATCCGCGATAGCATCAATAACCTTGCCAAAGCGATTGATGACGGCTTCAACCGGCTGATCACAGAGGTTCGTGAAGCGATCCAGTCCTTTGGCTAATACCTGGCTGTGTCCGATCAACTACCGCAATTGAATAAGACTTCAAGAAGCAAACGCCGTATCGCGCAGCTCCTTCATGTACAGAAACTAGCGTGTATATACCGCCGTCTCCATCATCATGTACACCTTGCCGGAATCCTGCTGCGCCATCACGATTTCAAGGCATTCCTAGACGCTCGACGCATCGGCACCGTGCACGCGACATGCTTGCCCGCCTGCTGCGCCTTGATGCGATGGGTAATCCTATTGAATTGGCGCAAAGCAAACACCCCGCTCCCCCTAGATAATAGGGGCACGGGGTGCCGAGAGGTGTCAGACGATGCTACACAAAAAATCCGGCGGACAGAATGATGCCAGCAGAATGTAAAGAACGAGAATTTCAGTGGTCGAAGTAACGCGTGGAGCTACGCAACCAGTCATGGCTCTCACCTCCCCTGTACTGCTGCTTCCATAGTATGCAGGTCGTTTCAGTACGGTTTGGATTCTTGTATTTATCTTTTTATCAGTACTCGAATAAGACTTCAAGAAGCAAAAGAGCTGCTTCGCAGCGGGGAATACCGCATTGACGAAGCAGCGGAAGCCGTAGGCTTTACAACCTGTCTTTCTTCAGTCGATCTTATAAGAGGGGGGTCATAGCCCAGGGAAGAGAATTATGTATGATTCGAGCATCTACTAAGATCGCATGGCATACTTCGGACATTTCTCAATGACAGCTTGTTCCTATGTGCAGATTCAACTATATTAAAGGCATCGACTACGATATGAACGAAATGGAGCGGATCACCTGTCATGCAGCTACAGGTTCTTTTCGAACATGATATTCCGATTAACGCCTTCTACTGGACACCGATGCCTTATAAGGAACCTCTTCATTATCACCACTGCCTTGAGATTGGCTGCTGTGTCAAGGGAGAAGGTACGTTTTATTTTGGAGAAAAGAGCTACTCCGTCACCCCTGGGGATATCGTGATTGTTAATCATAAAGCGCTTCACATCGCATGTTCAGACGAACAGAACCCAAGCCAATACTTATTCATTAAATTTGATCCTAGCTTGCTGCTGGCGGAGGATGAACGACTGCTTCTCCCCTTTTCTTACCCGACCGAATGGTTCCAACACCACATCCCTTCCGGCACCGACTTAGCTCAAGCATTACAGCCGATTATGGAATCCATGAGGCGCGAATTGAACGAGAAGCAAGAAGGCTACCAAATGATGGCCAAGGGCTCTTTGCTCCTGATCTGCTCTCATCTGCTCCGCCATTACTCATCCGTGCTCCCATCAGCACAATGGAAACAGTTGGCTGAATCCTTCCTGCAAATCCGTACCGTTGTTGCTTACATGGAAGAAAACTTTCGTGAGCCTTTGGAGTTAAAGCTCCTCACTCCGTTGTTTCAGCTCAGCCCTTCCCGTGTATCGCGACTCTTCCGAGAGGTGCTCGGCCGGGGCTTTAAAGATCATCTGGCGCTGCTCCGCCTGAATGAAGCGAAGCGTCTCCTGATATGCACCGATATGCCAGTAACGGAGCTTTGCTTTGCAAGCGGCTTCCAAAGTCTCCCTTCCTTCTATCGGATCTTTGTTAAATCTGAAGGCCTCTCGCCTATCGAGTATCGCAACAAATATTACGGAGTTGCAATATTTGAGAATCGAACTGATTGAAATGAGAAGTAAGTCGAGCTTTGCCCCTTCTATAATGTGTGTATAACGTACAGAAGGGATTGAACACGATGCCAGGTTGGGATCCACTACATTCACTAGTAAATCAGGAAATCATACAAAGAACCGAGGAAGGCTGCAATACGGAAGGTTTTAACGCAAGAGTGGAGGAAGCGGGAGAGGATGAAGTCAAGCTTCAAGGCATACTTGAGGAGCTGTCCAGATTGCCCGTTCAGGCGGATTTCCCTTACAACGAGCCCTCGGAACTCCACGAAATCCGGGCGCTACGGCCGCCCTCAATACAAATCCCCTCTGCGAATCTGACTGAACTGCAATGGCGAGATCAATTTTACGGCGCTTGGCTGGGACGCAGTATCGGCTGCGCGCTTGGCAAGCCGCTGGAAGCATGGGATTTCATGGCCGGAAAGAATGGTATTCCTGGTTGGAAGAATGTCCAGCTCTGGTTTGAAGGAGCCGGCGCCTGGCCCATTACCGGTTACACCCCGTCTACATCGACCGCTAGTGAAACCCACGGGCTAAGGCTCGCTGTCGTGAATATGAAAAGCACGCAAGAGCATATTCGTTTCATGGAAACGGATGATGATATCCGATACACAGTACTGGGTCTCATGATGCTCGAAGAAAAGGGACTGGATTGGGATTCATGGGATGTTGGCCGGTTGTGGCATAGATGGCTCAGTTACTATCAAGTATGTACGGCAGAAACGCAGGCATATGTTAACTTTGCACAAATTACGACACATGTTACCACGCATTTAAAGGATGTAAGACCGGAGAATTGGAAGGAGAAGTTACAGTGGGTTCGCAGTCATCATAACCCCTATCGCGAGTGGATTGGTGCTCAAATTCGCGCAGACGGCTTCGCCTATGGCGCTGCCGGACGTCCGGAGCTTGCGGCTGAACTAGCCTGGCGTGATGCCTCGTTCTCTCATGTAAAGAATGGCATATACGGGGAAATGTTCGTTGCCGCAATGATTGCTGCCGCTTTCGTCGAGAAGGATCCACGAAAGATCGTGCAAATCGGATTAAGCCAAATACCAGCAACCTCCCGACTTGCTGCTGATATCCATCGAGCAGTAGAAATAGCTGAATCAGCAGTAGACCAGGTCTCTCTTGTAGAGCAGATTTGGGAGGCTTTCAAGCACTACAATCCAGTTCATACGAATAATAATGCAGCATTAGTTGCCGCAGCTTTAATTTTCGGAGATGGCAATTTTGATAAAGCAGTGACCACCTCTGTGCTCGGCGGCTGGGATACGGATTGCAACGGCGCTACTGTCGGCTCTATCATGGGTGCATCACTAGGGGCAGCGGCCCTGCCTGCTTCATGGGTTGCTCCATTGAATGATACGTTATATGCCGAGATTAGCGGGTTTCATCCTATCGCTATCTCAGAGTGTGCAGAAAGAAGCTATCAGGTATTTAAGAAGCTCCAAGCATAGAATGGACAGAACGGCTCCTGGCGCGCCAGAAGCCGTTCTGTCGTACTAGTAGTAAAGCCCACCCTCTGGATTTACGGATTCCAATGCTTTAGAACAAGTTCGCCACAGCCGCGAACACGATACTACCCTGAAGGCCTGTTAACTATAACCCCTCGATTTAATACTCCGGCAGCGGAACGATCTTGCCGCCCTGCATCGCGGATTCGTGCGCGCAGATCCCGACCGACGTCCAGTTCGCGGACTGATGCGCATTCGGGAAAGCATCGCGGCCTTCGGCAATGGCCGACACGAACTCGTGCACCATGTGCGGGTGGCTGCCTCCGTGGCCGCTTCCCTGCGTGAACGACAGATGCTGGTTCGCATCCCCGTCGTACACGCCCTGGGTCGTATATTTGCGAATCGGCTCCGGCAGCAGGTGAGCGTAATCCGGCACGGCCACCCGCTGCACCTTCTCCCCGATGTGTACGATCGATTCCTCATGCTCGACGCGCGTCCATTCGTAGCTCATCAGGCTGCCGTAGACGTCGAAGCTCTCGATGTATTCGCGCGCTGTGTTAAACAGCGAGCGCGTCACCTCCGCCGCCAGGTCCGAGTCGCGCAGCTTGATGTGCGCCGTCTCGATCGCGAATGGCGAGCCGTACTTCGGGATCAGCTGCTCGTCGATCCGCCCGGAGCCGAGGCACGATACGAACTCGGCCTCGCGGCCGGCCAGCGCCAGACAGGGACCCACGCAATGCGTCGCATAATGCATCGGCGGCAGGCCCTCCCAGTAGCCCGGCCAGCCCGCCATCTCCTGCTGATGCGAGCCGCGCAAAAACTGGATGCGTCCGAGCTTGCCCGTATCGCGCAGCTCCTTCACGTACAGAAACTCCCGCGTATACACCGCTGTCTCCATCATCATATATACCTTGCCGGATTCCTGCTGCGCTTTCACGATTTCGCGGCACTCCTCGACGCTTGTTGCCATCGGCACTGTGCAGGCAACATGCTTGCCGGCCCGCAGCGCCTTGATGCTCTGTTCCGCGTGAAGATGGATCGGCGAATTGATATGTACGGCGTCCACGTTCGGATCGGCGATCAACTCGTCGAAATCCATATATCGCTTCTCCACGCCGAAATAATCGCCGATTTCGTTCAGCTTGCTCTCCGTACGCTGACAGATGGCGTACATCTCCGCATTCGGATGCTTCTGATAGATGGGGATAAATTCCGCTCCAAAGCCAAGTCCTACGATTGCTACACGAATGCTACCGCTCATCGCCATCTCTCCTCCAAGTCAATTGTTTCAAATAATCGACGGACCGCGCCAGCATCGTCTTGTTGTCCTCGATGGTCGCTCCCGCATCGGTAAATTCGAAATGATAACGCCCCTTGTAGCCAGCCTCGTCAAGTGCCGCGAACATGTCGTCAAAGCGGATCGCTCCGGCACCAAGCGGGTAGCAGTTCTCTCGCCCTCGGCCGTCGCGCAGATGCACGAGTGCGATCCGATCGCCGAATCGTTCCACGGCCCGTCTCATTCCCCATCCAGCCGCTTCATGATGGTTGGAATCAAAGATCAGGTACGCGTTCGCATGGCCGATCGACTCGACAAGCCGCATCGCCTCGTCCGCGTCGCGAATGAGATTGCCCTTGTGCGGCGCTTCGATCATCATGACCAGGCCCAGCCTATGCGCCTCCTCGGCTACCTCCCGAAGGGCGGACGCAACAATCAGAATATCTTTCTCCAGCGGGTATGTCTCTCGTGCTCGATATGCGCCGTTGTTGACGTTCACACCATAAGCCCCGAGTTCCTTCGCCACTCGAAGATTCCGCATGGCGCAGGCAAGTAAAGCCTCTCTGTCCGCGTCGGGCGCATTGTAATGGCCGATCTGGGTGGTCAACGTATGTACCCTGAGGCCGGACGCACGAACTTGCCTAATAAAATCCGCTTCTTCCTCCTCTGTAGCCGTGAAAAAATTGAAGTGGTCGCAAAAGCCGGGCATCGTACCGATATCGACGTATTCGAAGCCAAGCTCCGCAATGGACTTGAGCGCTGCCTCCAGAGAAAAATGCCGAAAGGCTATCGTTGAACAGCCAAGCCTGTCTATATCCACCTTCCCGGGTTCCATGGCGCTACCCCTCCTTCGGTGAGCTTGCGATCGTCTCGTTCAGCTTCTTGCCCAGCAAATCCTCCCATACCGCAAACATCGATTGCGAATTCAGCTTCCCGTAGCCCTTCAGACGAGCCAGGTTCCACACCTCGTGAACGGCAGAGGTTATCGGCATATAGCTATGCCACTGATTCGCTTCCTTCATCACATAGTCGATGTCCTTGCCGTGCTGCGCCAGGTAGCTCCCACCGCCATACTCGCCGCTCAAGATGAGCTTCTTCATGCCGGATAGCACAGCCGATCTCGCTCCGCCCTGCTCGACTGCCTGATAGACTTTCTCAACATCGACGCCAAGCTGCGCCGCAAAGCCGAAGCCTTCCGCCACCGAGCAATAAATCGCCCCCATCAGCAGCTGATTCACCATCTTGCTCACCTGTCCGTGCCCGCTTGCCCCAACGTAGACGATATTCGAGCCAAGCGCTTCGAACACATCGCGATGCTTCATGAAAGCCGACTCGTCACCGCCAATCATCATCGACAAAGTGCCTTGCTCCGCTCCGCCCACCCCGCCGGTAACGGGCGAATCGAGAAACTCTCCCCCGACCTGACGGACGGCCTCAGCCAGCTTGACCGCCGCCGAATACGTGGATGTCGTCGTGTCGATCACCACCGTTCCCGGCAGCTCCGCGGAAGCGATGCCATCTTCGCCCAGCATGACGTTCTCCAGAACATTCTCGTTCGGGAGGCTGAGCACCAACGCTTCGCATGCGAGGGCAGCCGCCCTGGGGGACGCAGCCCTTATCGCCCCTTCCGAGGCAAGCATCTCCACGCTGGCGGAAGATATATCGTACACCTGTACTTCAAAGCCTTTCCTCAGCAAATTGAGCGCCATCGGCCTCCCCATGTTGCCAAGCCCAATCATGCCCACCCGTTTCATTCCGATTCCTCCCGCTTCCCGTATGAGGCATGCACCTAGCTTCATTGTAGGCCCTGCAGCCAAGCACGAACATATGGCGGTACAACGATTTGTTGGGTAATGCTATGATGTTGCAGCGGGCATTCACCACGCCACCCACCCGCCGTCTACAGGTAAGGTATGGCCGGTCACCATGTCGGAAGCAGCAGACGCCAAATAAAGCACGGCGGAGGAAACATGTCCGGCTTCGGCAAATCGCCCCATCGGAATGCGCGGCATGACTTCCTCCCGAAAGTCCGGGTTTGCCAGCATCGCCTTCGTAAGTGGAGTTTCAATGAATGTCGGAGCAACGGCGTTGACGCGAACACCGAACGGCGCCCATTCGATCGCCATGACCTTCGTAAGCTGCACGACTCCTCCCTTGCTCGCACAGTACACGGCGCGCTTATGGTAACCGACAAGCCCCATCTGGGAGGCAATATTTACGATCGTACCGGTTCTGCGCTTCACCATTCCCCCGCCTACCCTCTGACAGCAGAAAAAGAGACCCTTCAGGTTCAGATTCATGACCCGGTCCCATTCTTCCTCCGTTACATCCAGCACCTCGTTCAATACATTCGTGCCGGCATTGTTGACCAGGATATCAATCCCTCCAAATACGCGCTCCACCTCAGAAACCATCCCGTCAATATCGGGAAGCTTCGAGCAATCGGCGGCAACGGACATCACCTGCGCATCGGGTCTCGACCCCAGCAGATTCTGTTTCGCCCCCTCAAGCTGGTCCTCCCTTCTGCCTGAGATCGCTACAGAGCAGCCCGCCTTGCATAGCGCCTCGGCGATAGAGAGACCGATCCCGGCGCTGCCGCCCGTTACCAGCGCTCTCTTGCCTGCCAAATCAGGGATATGAAGGCTACCGTTCATGACGCTCCACCCATTCCTTCGCGTAGTCAAGCTCCAGCTGGTCGAGCTTGCGCAGCCTCTGTCGGAAATATTCCTCCGTGCTGAACGATGCTTGCACGAATGCCTTGATTATATCGGTCGCGAGCCAGAACCCGATGATCTTCCCCCCCAGACACAGAACATTGACATCGTCATGCTCTACGCCCTGGTGTGCGGAATAAACATCATGGCAAACCGCCGCCCGTATTCCCGGAATTTTGTTGGCTGCAATGCAGGCCCCGATTCCGGAGCCGCACAGCATCAGGCCGCGGTCCACCTGACCGCTGCGAACCGATTCGCACACAAGCCTGGCGATGTCCGGAAAGTCTACCCGATCGGGCGTATAACTTCCATGGTCGATGACTTCGATACCGATTGAGTTCATAAACCCAACGATTTCGTTCTTTAATGCAAAGCCGGAATGATCGGTTCCCATCGCTATTTTCAAGCATATCCCTCCTGTTCACCAGATTCACAATAGCGATTCGAGCTGCTGCGTACTTTCTTTCAGTTTGGCGTGGTTTGCAACCAATGCATCGTACAAGACCCTCGCCTGCTCCTCCAGTGTCATATCCATGACGGTCAGCTTGTCGACCTTGGCAGCAGCGTTCACCTGCGCGATCATCTCCGCCGGAATTCCGCCGCTTCCGCTGAAGGCACCGGCAAGCCCAGTCGCAACCGATGCGAGGCAGTCCGTATCCCGGCCGAAATTAACGGCGCCGACCATCGTCTTCCAGATGTCGCCTTTCATAAAATAAAAGAGCGCGAACGATTTCGGTGTAATTTCATAGGCCCGGTTCATCGCAAAGTGCATGCCTTGGGCGTGATACAGCTTGTACATCTCCTCGCAAAGCTGCTCGTAGTCCGTGCATTTGGCGGCAATTTCGACTGCCCTAGAGATCTCTCTTTTGACGGGGTCGACCACATAGGCGAGCGCCTGCTCTATGATGGAGTCGACGGTTGCCGTCGGCTTGAAGGCCTCGGCGATCCCGGCGCATATTGCGGCGCTCCAGTCGATTCCGATCGTATACGTTGGATAAATTCGCTCGCTCTCCTTCCATGGAATGCCGCGACCCGTCGGGGGCTGGTACAATCTCGCAACATCCAGCGCATTTTTGGCCGCTAGCTCGGGATAGCATGCATTGACGATGCCGATGGGATGACAGGCGCGATTGAAGCCCATGCGTCCCACATGCGCGTCATAATAACCGGAATCCTCCGGAGATATTCCCGCTTTTACGACACGATAGTGAATCTCGTCCTGCTGGCCAGCCAGCACGCCGAAGCTCTCTTCATTCACGTACTTGAGCCAGGTAACCGCCAGATCGCGGCAAGTAATCGGACCGCCCTTGTCACGGATCGCAAGGATCATCAGCTTTTGCCGCTCGACCCCGTCCTCTGCCGTTCCGGGCGGACATACACGGCCGAACGACTCATACTCCACCAGGCGATCGAGCACCCCGTACATTTCGCGAATATACGCTCTGGATTTATGCTCGACCGGCGCCCCCATCGACGATCCAACCTGACTTCCGGCCAAACAGCCTAGCACTTTGTCATATAACCTGTTCATCCTTAGACTCCTCCTGCCGTTCATTTTTTAACAATTCCATCGTATCAAATCGCACATATTCTTTACTTCGCCTTGAATAACGAATACGGGGCATTCATTTATATCAGATTGTTCTTGTCAAAAAGAAAAACGGCGACTACGAGAGTCCGCCGTTCTGCTTGCGATATTGTTCCGGAGAGAGTCCGGTGCTGGCTTTGAACATTCGGCTGAAGTGGGACAGATGCTTGAACCCAAGCTGAAAGCAAATATCGGTAACTCGGCTTTCCTGATTCAACAGCAGCATAATCTTCGCCTCATTGATGCGACGCTCGTAGAGGTATTGAAAGATCGTATGACCGGTAACCTGCTTGAAAATTCGGGCTAAATAGTACTTGTTCAAATGCAGCTCCGCTTCCAGATCGTCTAAATGAATCGGGTCGCGGTAGCGGCTCTCGATAAAACCGATCATCTGCTGCACATTCCGTTCCTTGTCGGTAAGAGCCTCTTGTCTCTCGTTGATCGGATGACGACACTCCCTGTATATGACAGTGATAAAGTCCAGGAACGCAAATAAAAACCGGTTGTATTCCAAATCATCATCGGCCCGGTAATGCTTGCTCATACGGAACAGGATGTCCTCCAGCTCCTCCCGGAGCGGCTCGTTCCCTGCGCTGAGCTTGTAGTTTTGCAGCTTGCGAAACGGTAGAAGCAGGTCGAGCCCGATAACATGCTCGGACAAGCCCTGCAAATAAGCAGGATCCAGATAGATAACAGTGCGTATGAAAGGGGCGTCATTCGCTCTCTTCGGACAATGCAGCGTCATCCCGTGCATCAGGAGCAGGTCTCCCGGTGCTAGCGTATAAATCTGATCGCGAATCAAGTAATGGCCCTTGCCTTCATGGAAATAGAAGAGCTCGTATCGGGTGTGGGAGTGAAATCTGCTTCCCACAGGGGTAGAGCGTCGATAATCCATCACGACGGGGCGCCACGGTCTCAAGACCTCCACCTCCTATGCGTCCTTTCAGCAGTTATCTTCCGTTTTAAGCTATCGAAATGTTTTAGACAATAACCGTCTGGATGCCTCGCAGCATAAGCGCCTCGGCTGTTTCCTGCGGCAACCCGCGGTCGGAGACGATCCGCTGCACGCGGCCGAGATCTGCGATATGCGTAAACGCCTGTATGCCGAATTTGCTCGAGTCCGCCAGCAGTACAACCTCGTCGGCCATACCCATCATCTTCTGCTTGATTCGACCTTGCAGCTCGTTCGATTCGCTGACACCGCGCTCCAGGTGCACACCCTTGCAAGAGAAAAACAGCCTGCCCACATGATACGCATCCAGCGAACGCTCGGCAAGCGGGCCCACGTATGACAGCGAACCGGATGCCAAAATGCCGCCGGTCGAAATGACTTCAATCCGGTCCTTAACGCTCAGCTCGATCGCGACCTTGATCGAATTGGTCAGTACGGTGAGCGGAATGTTCGGCATGATCGAAGCCATGTACCATGCCGTTGAGCTTGCATCAAGCAAAATTCGGTCGTTTGGCTGAATAAGCTCGATCGCCGCTGCTGCAATACGCCGCTTCTCCTCGGCTCTCGTTACCTCACGCTCGAAATAAGGCGTCTCCGCCTGAATCGGCTCATCCTTGACGCTAACCGCTCCGCCATGGGAGCGGCGCAGTCGTCCCGCCTCCTCCAAACGATCCAGATCGCGTCGAATCGTCTCTTCCGTTACGCCGCAAAGCTCACTCAGCTCAGAGACGCGTATGCTGCCTCGCTCATTAACCAGCTGTACGATTTTCTCATAGCGCTCCGCGACAAGCATCAATTTCGTTCCTCTCTATTTACGAATCGGCCATAAGCCAGCTCCCATGCTTCGCGTTCCACCGGCTCGTACGTCTCGACCGGGAACGAATCGCGGATCACTCGGCGCGCTTCCCAGATGTCGGCGAAGATACCGGAAGACAACCACTGCACAGCCATATTGCCGATAGCGCTGCCTTCGGCAGGTCCTGCCCACACCGGCTTGCCGATCGCATTCGCCGTCCATTGGCACAGCAGCTTGTTCTGAATACCGCCGCCAACCATATACAATCCGTTGAACGAACGTCCCGACACTCGCTCCGTCAGCTCCAGCACATATCTATATTGTAAAGCAAGACTCTCCAGAATGCACCGCACGATTTCTCCCGGCTGCTCTGGCACCGGCTGACCCGTCTCACGGGCGTATTCGCGGATACGCGCCGGCATGTCCCCGGGCCGCAGAAATCGTTCGTCATCCGGATCGATCAGCACGCGGAACGCAGGCGCACGGGATGCAAGCTCCACCAGCTCGGGGAACGAATACGACAAGCCCGAACGCTCCCATTCCCGCCGACTCTCCTGCAGTAGCCACAGCCCCATGATGTTCTTGAGCAGCCGGAACGTGCCACCCACGCCGCCTTCGTTCGTGAAGTTGTTCGCGAAGGCCGCTTCGTTAATGACCGGCTTCTCAACCTCTGTCCCAAGCAGCGACCAGGTGCCGCAGCTGAGATACGCGAACGAGCGCTCGAGTGCGGGCACCGCCGCTACAGCTGAGCCGGTGTCGTGCTCAGCGACCGCGATGAACGGCATCGCCCCGACTCCCAGCTCCCCGGCAACCGAGCTGCGCAGCTGTCCAACCGGCGTCCCCGGCTGTACAGGCGTTGAGAACCATTTGGGCTCAAGTCCGAGACGTTCCAACAGCTCGGTGTCCCAGGTGCCGATGACCGGGTTGTATAGCTGCGTAGTCGTCGCATTGGAAAATTCATTCATCATCTCACCGGTCAGAAAATAGCGCAGCAAATCCGGTATCATCAGGAACCGCGAGGCCCCTTTGAGCACCGGCGAATCCGCCTGCTTCAAGGCAGCAAGCTGGAAGATGGTATTAAAGGGGAGAAACTGAATGCCTGTTTTCCCAAATAGCTCTTCGCGGGATATGATCGTTGCAAACACCTTCTCCATCATTCCATCCGTGTGTGAATCGCGATAATGGTAAGGGTTGCCCACCATCTCCCCGTTCGGGCCGATCATGCCGAAATCGACCGCCCACGAATCGATACCTACGCTCACCAGCTCAGCGCCGTCCAGCTTCGCCTTCAGCAGTCCATGCTTCAGCTCGTGAAGCAGACGCAGCACATCCCAGTGAAGTCGATCGCCCACATGCACGGGTTCGTTTGAAAACCGGTGCAGCTCCTCCACCTGTATCGTATGGCCATTCAGCCGGCCGAGCACAGCCCGACCGCTGCCGGCCCCCAGATCGTATGCGAGCACCGCTTCCGTCCGCCCCGTCTTCACCAGCTGGCACCGCCTGTACCGCGAACGGCAATGCTTTGCTCATAGCCGCTCTCGAGGAACGCCTTCATCGGATCAACCGGCAAACCCTGCTCTTCGCGCACGGCCCGCAGGAGCGGCGTCACATCGAGCTCGAATGCCTGACGCACTGCATCCTCGGCGGCAAGCACATCACCGGCCTGCTGGGCGCAAGCCACCGCCTCATGGTTTACGAGCAGTGCCTTGGCATACTGCGTCTGCACATTCAGCACGGAGCGAAGCATCGCCGGTATTTTGCGCTCGATGTTGTGGGACTGGTCGATCATATAGGCGATATTCTCGACATGAGTCCGTATGCCCGCATCCGGATCCTGGGCCGCGTTCACAATCTGATAGAAAATCAGGAACAGCTCATATGGATTCATCGTGCCGACAATCAGATCGTCATCCGCATATTTGCGGGAGTTAAAGTGAAAGCCGCCAAGCTTCCGCTCATCGATCAGATAGGCGACAATGTGCTCGACATTCGTGCCGGGAGCATGGTGGCCGGTATCGACCAGCACCTCCGCTTGGGGACCGAGCTTCTGCGCATAGTTGAACGCCATCCCCCAATCCGCCAGGTCGGTATGGTAGAAGGCCGGCTCGAAAAACTTGTATTCGATCAGCATTCGCATCTCCGGTGTCATCGCCTTGTACATGGCGGACAGCGCCTCGAGCATCCACGCCTTGCGCTTGCGGATGTCGCCTTGACCCGGATAATTCGTGCCATCGGCGAACCAGAGGCTCAGGTCGCGAGAGCCTGTCAGCTTCGCGATATCGACACACTCCAGCAGATGCTCTGTCGCCTTGCGGCGAACGGCCGGGTCGGCGTTCGTCACGCTGCCGAGCATATAATCGTCGTCCTGGAACAGATTTGGATTCACTGCGCCAATCCTCAGCCCCAGGCCTTCCGCATGCTGCTTCAGCTTGCCGTAGTCCTCGACCTTATCCCACGGAATATGGATCGCAACCGAGGGGCATAGGCCCGTCAGCTTGTGAACCTGAGCGGCATCGTCGAATTTCTCGAAGGCGTTGCGAGGTACGCCGACCTTCTTGAACACCTTGAATCTTGTGCCGGAATCTCCATATCCCCAGGAGGGGGTTTCGATCTTCAGCGACTTCAGTTGATCTTTCACTTGCTCCAGGTTAATCCCTCTTGCCTGCTGCTGCTCTTCGAATAATGCATAGGCGCGATCGGTCACGTCGTTCGTCATCCTTTCCGAATGGGGTAAGCCATAATGGACATCAGGGCATTCTCCGCTTGCGTCGAATCCAGTCTGCTATATTGTACGATAACGGGCACATCGCTTTCGACCTCGATCGCATAGGGCACGCCTGCCGGAATGCCCTCGCCTCCCAGTTTCAGCGAGCTCGTACGAATATGCTTCGTCCTACGCGCAGGCAGCGTGTATTCGATGTTCTCCAATGGGTCGCGATCCTCGAAATAGATCGTAAACAGCAGCTTCGCTTCCACATCGCCGATATTAAGCACACATACCGATTCATGGCTCTCTAGCATGCCCGAGCTGGTCGGCGGGATGTACCCGTCCGGGATGATCCAATGCGTCTCTCCTGAAGCTTTCGCCATAGGGCGACCCTCCTTAATTATCGTGTGAAGGCAGCCGGTACGCCGCCGTCGATCGTCAGCATGCAGCCGGTCGTCTTGTCCGCCTTGGAAGATGCAAAGAAGGCTACGCCTTCGGCGATGTCGCGGGGATATATATTCACGAGCAGCGTCGTGCGTTTGCGGTAATATTCCTCGAGCTGATCCGGCTCGATGCCGTAAGCCGCCGCCCGCTCGTTGCGCCAGTTCGAGTTCCAGATCGCGGAACCCTGCAGGATTGCATCCGGCAGCACCGTATTGACGCGAATGCCGAGCTCGCCGCCCTCTGCTGCAATACAGCGCGCCAAATGCGCTTCAAGCGCCTTCGCCGAGCTGTAGGCCGATGCGTTCTTGCCGGCATAGACTGAATTTTTGGAGCCGATAAACACCATGTTTCCGCCGATTGCCTGCTCCTTCATTTGCTTAAACGCTTCACGGGCGACCAGGAAATAACCGGTGCCGAGCACGTTCATGTTCAGGTTCCATTCCTTGAGCGACGTCTGGTCGAAGGGACTGGAGGTTGCCAGTCCGGCGTTGTTCACAAGAACATCCACACCGCCGTATTGGATGGCTGTCTCCGCAAATGCCGCAGCGACTTCCTCTTCCTGCGTCACGTCCATTTTCACTGCAATCGCGCGATGCTCACCATATGTGCCGTTAATCTCAGCTGCAACCTTCTCAGCGCCTTCCTCATTCAGGTCGGCCAGCACGACATGCGCGCCTTCGGACACGAGCCTGCGTGCTGTCTCGCTGCCAATGCCGCCTGCGCCGCCGGTAATGAAGGCAACCTTGCGTGAAAATTCGGCTTCAGCAGGAGCCAGCGTCAGCTTATAGAGCTCCAGCGGCCAATACTCCACGTTGTAGGATTCATTCTCGCTAAGCGATACGAATTTGCCAAGTGCCGTCGAGCCTCTCATGACGGCAATCGCACGGTGGTACAACGCGCCGCTGACCTTCGACATCGCCCAGCTTTTGCCCGTATTGATCATGCCGACGCCAGGGATCAGAATGACGCGCGGCGCCGCTTCAAACATGACATCACCCTCGTTGCGGTTACACTCGAAATACGCCTTGTACCGTTCTTTATAAGCGGCAATGCCCTCTCTCAGCTTCGCCTTTAGTCCTTCTACATCATCCGTATCGGGCGTCCAATCGATGTACAGCGGCACAACCTTTGTATGCACCAGATGATCAGGACATGCAGCGCCGATCTGGGACAGCTCCGCGCAATCCCGGCTGCAGGCGAATTGCACCACGTCGTCTGCATCATCGAAGGTCAACAGCATCTTCTTCACGTCGCTCACTGCGCCGCGCACAGTCGGCATCACCTGCGATGCGATGCTCCGTCTCAGCTCTGACGATAACGGCTGGTGCTTGATACCTCCGAACAGCTTCGACTCGTCCACGCGCGATTCGATGAATGCTCTTGCTTCGTTAATGATTGCAATTGTCTTCGCATAACATGCTTCTGAGGTATCTCCCCAGGTCACCAGACCATGCTTTTCCATCAGCACAAGCTCCGCCTGCGGATTCGCCAGCACGCCCTCAGCGATCAGCTTGGACAACGTGAAGCCCGGACGCACGTAAGGAACCCAGACAAAGCGGTCGCCGAAAATCTCCTGTGCCACTTCCTTGCCATTGTCAGCGCAGCATAGGCTGATGATCGCATCCGGATGCGTATGATCGACATGCTTGAACGGCAAGAACGCATGGAGCAGCGTCTCAATGGACGCGCGTGGATGCTTCGCGTCGATCATGCAATGCGATAGATAGCCGACCATATCCTCGTCGCTCATCAGATTCCGCTCGAATAGCGGACGAATATCCTCCATGCGCAAGCCGGTAAAATTGCCTGCCTTCATCGTCGCCAGATCAGAGCCGCTGCCCTTGACCCACATGACCTCCACCTCACGGCCGCGGAAGTCGGTGACAGTCGTCTTCATCGAGGTGTTGCCTCCGCCCCAATTGCACACGCGGCGGTCCGTCCCGATTACATTCGAGCGGTACACGAGCTCGTCGAGTCCTGGTTGTAGCTGCAATGCCTTCGAAGCTTCCCATAAGCTTTGAATCATAGGATGTTCCCCTCCAAAAAGTAGGTTTTATATTTGTTTATTATGATATCAGTTTTGTTTTATTTTGAATATAAAAATTTCAAAAATAAACAAAAGAATTTCGGTTTGCATATAAACTGAAAACGACATTAATCAATGAGGACAGATTTCGAAAAAAGTGGACCGAAAGGGGAGATTTGTACGATTTCTCACTCAAAATAACGAATAAGAACTCATACAGTGGGATTTTATACATTTTCTCATACAAAAATTCATCCCTCTCGCTGCGCTCAAGGTACAAATAGTAATGAAAAGAATGC
>JBEPYM010000030.1:0-28102 GCA_041641375.1 Paenibacillus sp. | reverse complement strand
ATCAACTGGAGCTGTTCCGGATGCAGCTGAAGGAGCGGGAGCTGGAATATGAAATATTTCCGATCTCCGCAGCCGCCAACAAAGGCATTCAGCCGCTTTTGTATCGCGTGGCGAAGCTGCTGGAGGACATCCCGGAGGCGCCGCAGCTTGAAGAGGTTGCGGATCTCGAGCAGAGGGTTGTGTACACACTCGAGGGAAGCGACGACGATTCCTTTACGATCCGCAGGGAGAATGAAAGCTTTGTCGTCGAGAGCCGCAAAATCGAAAACATGCTGAAGCGTATGAAGGTCGGTTCGTATGACGCGACGATGCGTTTCGCCAATACGGTCCGACGGATGGGTGTCGACGATGCATTGCGCAAACGCGGTGCGAAAGACGGCGATATTATCAAAATCGGAACGTTTGAATTTGAATTTGTCGAAAAAGAATAGAGCGCACATGAATTCCCGCTTCCATGCGATATGTTTATGTTATATAATATAACGTAAATATATCCTGGGAGGCGGGTTTCTGTGATTCGATGGCTGAAAGACCTGCTTATGAAGGGAAAAGATAAGCCGATCACCTGCGAGGAAGCGGAGGAGGCTGCTCAATCGATTGCGGTCGGCGAGACGTCGGACGTGCAGGCGGCCGCTTTCTTCATTGCGGAGCGGCTGAAGGGCGAATCTCCCGAGACGGCCGCTGCATTCGTGCGCGTGTTCAGGCAGCATGGGAAGCCGCTGAAGGCAAACCCTGCCTCCGTCTATATCGGAGGCAGTCCAGCCGGAGGGGCGCATGTGCCGGTATCGCTTCCGGTAAGCTTCCTGCTGGCTGGAATCGGGATCCCCCATGTTGTAGCTGCCGGCGGGTTTGCCGAGTATGCGTCTTTGCTCAATGCAGCCTGCACCGAATCGATTCGGGATAAAGAGCAAGCCCTGCATCAGTGGGAGAATTGCTTACGTGAATCCAATATCGTATTGCTCGATTCTGACATATACTGTGAGCCTCTACTTCGGCTGCGCAGCGTTCGGGAGCAGCTCGGCATTTCAACGCTCATTAATACGGTGGAGAAGCTGCTGAATCCGTTCCAATCCTCCTTCGCCATCATTGGCGCAAGGGACAAGAAGGAAGCGGACCATCTGGTATCCATCGTGCCCTCTACGGGATTTCAGTTCGGGTATATTGTGTGCGGTGCAGACGGGACGGAAAACCTGCCGCTCGACCGAAGCTCTTATGTGCGAAAGGTAACCCCGTATGGCGACGAAGCGACCTTCATCGACCCGAAGCTGTTCGGGTTCGCGTCCAGAGAGCTGCCGAAGACGTCGCGCGGCGAGCAGCTTGACATGCTGCGGCGCGTCATTCAGGGCGAGGATACCCCGGAGGTGCGGAATGAACGGGAGCATGTCATTTTCAACGCCGGACTCCGTCTGTATTGGCTCGACAAGGTTGCAACCTACGAAGAAGGCTTTCAGCTGGCACGTTCTCTGCTGCAGCGCCGCGAAGCGATGAAAGCGCTGAGCCGATGGGCGCTGACCGGCAAAATTTACCGTCGCCCGGAAGCGCTGTAGCGGTCGGGCGGCTTTCTCTGCCATGCAGGCTCTTCACGCATTTGGTTTCACCTCCCCCTCCATGGTTTGTACCGACCCTTTTTCCCCTCGCCTATTGCCCTATCGCTGCTCATTCGATATAATGTCTACTATACAAGAACAATGGTCTTTTCCAGGAGGACTCACGCAATGCCGGACAAAGAGCGCTATGTGTTGGTGCGGGAGGATTTGCTCCCGGAGGCGCTGCTCAAGACGATCGAAGCGAAGGAGCTGCTTGCCCGCGGCGAGGTGGACACCGTTCACGAAGCGGTGGAGCGCGTCGAGCTGAGCCGCAGCGCCTTCTACAAATATCGCGATGGCGTGTTTCCCATTACTAAGCTGGATAAGGAGAGACTGGCGACCATCTCGATGGATCTGGAGCATCGCTCGGGGATTTTGTCGAGGGTGCTGTCCCTGATTGCGGCTCATGAGGCGAACGTGCTGACGATCAATCAGACGATTCCGCTGCAAGGAATGGCTAATGTCGTCATTTCGGCAGATACGTCGGCCATGCAGGTAGCGCTTGGCGTGATGATCGAAGCAGTCCGGGCTGTGGAAGGTGTGCGAAGAGCTTCGGTAATTGCCCAAGGGTAACACATAGATAGAAACTGGAGGGAAACATCCGATGAAACCGATTAAAGTAGGTCTTCTTGGTTTGGGAACGGTTGGCAGTGGTGTCGTCAAAATTGTGGAGAATCATCAGGAGGATCTGGAGCGCCGCATTGGAGCGCCGGTCTCGATCGAGAAGGTGCTTGTGCGTGACCTGGCCAAAGCGCGGCGTGCTGCGGTAAGCGAGGCGAAGCTGACCGATAATCCGTGGGAGATCGTCAACGATCCGTCGATCGACGTTATCGTCGAGGTCATGGGTGGGGTCGGTCTTGCGAAGGAATGCATTCTTGCCGCGCTGGAGCAAGGCAAGCAGGTTGTTACCGCAAATAAGGATCTGATGGCGCTGCACGGCGCGGAAATATTGAACAAGGCAGTAACGAAGGGCTGCGATGTGCGATATGAAGCGAGCGTGGCAGGCGGCATTCCGATCATCCGGGTGCTTGCGGAGGGGCTTGCTTCCGACCGGATTACCAAGATGATGGGCATTGTGAACGGTACGACGAACTTTATCCTGACGAAGATGAGCCAGGAGGGCGCCGCTTACGACGATGTGCTGAAGGAGGCGCAGGCGCTCGGCTATGCAGAAGCGGATCCGACCTCCGACGTGGAGGGGCTGGACGCCGCTCGCAAGATGGCGATTCTCGGTACGCTCGGCTTCCGCACGGCGGTTGATCTGGACGACGTCGATGTGCGGGGAATCAGCAAGGTGTCCAAGGAAGATATCCTTTATGGCAAACGTCTTGGCTACGAAGTGAAGCTGCTCGGCATCGCGGAATGTCAGGAGGAAGGTATCGCCATCTCGGTACAGCCGACGATGGTGAAGCGGACCCACCCGCTCGCATCGGTGAACGGCGTGTTCAATGCCGTATACGTATATGGCGAAGCGGTCGGCGAAACGATGTTTTACGGACCAGGAGCAGGCGAGCTGCCGACGGCGACGTCCATCGTGGCCGATCTGGTGGAGGTCGGCAAGAACCTGCAGTTCGGCGTAACCGGTCGATATGTGACGATGCCGTACAAGGAGAAGCGTCTGCTATCTGATGAGCGTATTTCGTCCAAATATTTCCTGCTGCTTCATGTGCAGGATAAGGCTGGCGTGCTTGCGCAAATTACGCAGGCGTTCGCCCGGCATGAGGTGAGCCTGGAATCAGTGCTTCAGCAGCCGAATCCGCATAACCCGTATGCCGAGATTATCATCATTACGCATGACGCGTTGAAGTCGTCCATGAATGGCGTTCTGGCGGAGCTGGGGCAAAAGGATGTTGTCGGCGAAATCAAAAGTATATACCGTGTCGAAGGGTGAGGAGAAGAGAGATGAGATACCAAGGATTGCTGCAAACGTACAAAGCATTTTTGCCGGTAAATGACAGAACGCCGCTGCTCACCCTTCAGGAGGGCAATACGCCGCTCGTTCGTGCCGAGAACTTATCCGAGCAGTTGGGGCTCGATCTGTATTTCAAATACGAAGGCTTGAATCCGACCGGTTCGTTTAAGGACCGCGGCATGGTGATGGCGGTTGCGAAGGCGATGGAAGAAGGAAGCCGCACCGTCATGTGCGCCTCGACCGGCAATACGTCCGCAGCTGCGGCCGCTTATGCGGCTCGTGGGGGACTTGGCTGTATCGTGCTCATTCCGAACGGCAACATTGCGCTCGGGAAGCTGGCACAGGCGATTATATATGGCGCGAAGGTTATCGCCATCGAGGGGAATTTTGACCGCGCGCTCGAAATTGTTCGTGAAATTACGTCGAAGCATCCGATTACGCTCGTCAATTCGGTAAACCCTTATCGACTGGAAGGCCAGAAAACAGCTGCTTTCGAGGTGGTCGATCAGCTCGGGCGCGCCCCTGATTATTTGGCGATTCCGGTCGGGAATGCTGGCAATATATCCGCCTACTGGAAAGGCTTCAAGGAGTACAAGGAGCGCGGCTTGTCCTCGACACTGCCGAAGATGCTCGGCTTCCAGGCTGAGGGCTCGGCTGCGCTTGTGCGCGGTGAGCCAATTGCTGATCCGCAGACGCTGGCAACCGCGATTCGGATCGGAAACCCTGCGTCCTGGAAGCTCGCCGTCGCGGCGTATCAGGACTCCGCAGGGCTTGTCGACAGTGTGACGGACGACGAAATCGTCGAGGCGTATAAGCTGATGGCATCCCGTGAGGGAATTTTTGCAGAACCTGCGTCGGCGGCTTCCCTTGCCGGCGTTCTGAAGAAGCATAAGCAAGGCTTCTTCTCTCGGGGAGAACAGGTCGTATGCGTATTGACGGGACACGGCCTCAAGGATCCGAACATTGCGATCAAGAGCGTGCAGGCGGAGCCGCTTGTCGTGAAGGATACCGAGCAGGCGGTAATGGACGCGATTCAACGTCTGGAAGGGGCAGCGGCACGATGACGAACGGTGGAGAGGCCGGTTCGCCTCGAGTGAAAGCGCGTGTGCCGGCAAGCACCGCGAATCTCGGTCCCGGCTTCGACGCACTTGGCATGGCGTTTGAGCTGTATGCGGAGGTCGAGATGTCCGCTTCGGAGAGGGAAACCCATATCCGGTTAGAGGGAGGCAACCTGGACGGGCTGCCGACCGACAAGAGCAACCTTGTTTATCAGGTTGCCCAGATGGTGTTTGAGCGAGTGTCCGTCTCGATTCCTGAGCTCGACATCGTCTATCGTTCTGATATTCCACTGACGAGGGGGCTGGGCAGCAGCGCGGCCGCTATCGTCGGAGCGCTTGCCTGCGCCAACCGGCTGGCGGGCGATAAGCTGACCGATTGGGAGCTGTTCCAGATCGCTTCCGAGCTGGAAGGACATCCGGACAATGTGGGTGCATCGTTGTTCGGTGGCGTCGTCGTTGCGGCGATGGATGGGGGGCGTGCGGACTATATCCGGCTCGATCCGCCTCCGGCGCTGGAGGCAATCGTAGTCGTGCCGAAATTCGAGCTGTCGACCGAGAAGGCTCGGCGCGCTTTGCCGCAATCCGTCTCATTGGCTGACGCGGTATTTAATTTGTCGCATTCGTCCTTGCTTGTAGCGGCTTTCGCTTCAGGCAAGCCGGACATGATCCGTCATGCGATGAAGGACAGGCTGCATGAGCCATATCGGACAGCGCTGGTCCCCGGACTCAGCGATGTGCTCCGAGGTGCGGCCGACCATGGAGCGCTCGGAGCAGCGCTCAGCGGTGCGGGTCCGACCGTGCTCGCGCTGTTCGACGGACGTTCGGGGGAAGAGGCGAGGCGGAAGCTGGAGGCCTTTCTTATTGAAACGATGGGGCGGCAGGGCATCGAGTGCGAGCTGATGTCGCTGCGTCCGTCGACAGCGGGTGTTCATCTCTCGGTCATGCCGACATCGGTGGAGGAAGGGCGGGCGAAAGTATGAGTACCCCGCAGACAGCCGCTGTCCGATATGCCTTGCTAGGCCCCGGAACCTTCTCCGAGGAAGCGGCCGCCTTCTTCTTCGCGGGCGACCAGGCTGAGCCTGTCCGTTATCGGCATATCGCCGATGTGTTCCAGGCTGTCGTCTCCGGGGAAGTGGAATACGCGGTCATTCCGATCGAAAATACCATTGAAGGCTCCGTCAGTCTGCACATGGACTGGCTTGTCCATGAGGTGGATGTGCCGATGCAGGCGGAATGGGTGTATCCGATTCGCATGAATTTGCTTGGAATGCCGGATGCCCCGTTCGGAGAAATCCGCAAGGTGGTCTCCCATTCCGTCGCGTATGCGCAATGCAGGGCGTTTCTTCGCGGTCAGCTGCCGCAGGCGCAGTTCGAGTCGGTCAGCACCACCGCTGAGGGCGCCAGGCTGGTTGCGGAGAAGGGCGATCCGTCGATGGCTGCGATCGGCATGCTCTCCGCAGCCGAAATGTACGGTCTCACCGTGCTTGCACGCGACGTACAGGACCACGACAACAACTATACCCGGTTCGTGCTGATCGGACAGCGGCCCTATACGTCCGCACGGAATCCCGGACCGGTAAAGACGACCGTGCTAGTCACGCTGCCTGAGGATTATCCGGGCGCATTGCATCAGCTGCTCTCGGCTTTTGCCTGGCGCCGTATCAATCTCAGCAAGCTGGAATCCCGCCCGACGAAGAAAAAGCTGGGCAATTACTACTTCTACATCGATATCGAGGCGTCCATCGAGAACGTCCTGCTCGCCAACACCTTCGCAGAGATTGAAGCGCTTGGCTGCCAGGTGCGCGTAATGGGCTCTTATCCGACTTATGGATATGAGGTTGCCGACGGTCAGTGCTAGCCTGCAGGCAGGCGACCTCGTTCGTTTGGACAAAATTTCGTTCAGGCTGCCGATGAGAAATGGGTGATTGCAACTGTTGGATAATCATTCGTCTACATTGCCGCAATCTTTTCGGAGGCAATTTGAACAATTTTTTTCGCTGTAAACGTCTTGATTTCAGGGGTTCGTGAACGTCTACGATCGACATTTCTTCCTTCTCGACAAAAGGACTGCCGTACACACGGCGGTCCTTTTCAACATGGTAAATGTATTGCTCATCCTTGCATGTAGGTTACCACTGGAAATTCACTTTATTTCCCGATATTTCCTGAGCTAACGATCTGAATCAAGGCTATATGGCGATTTCCCTGATATTTCCCGAGCTAACGATCCAGTGGGGGCTTATTTTCTCTTGGACGGCCCGAACGATCGCTCTAAAAGCGAATAAGATTGCTGGGTATCGTTAGAATGGGAACACATACTGTATTTCAAAAATAACGTTGCTGGGGATCGTTAGACTGCTCGAGCTTGGTTGATTCCTCTTAGGCCTATGATTCGCACATTCAATTGGACGCCAATCTTAGAATCTGAGGGCCTGTCAGGCATGTTAGCTCTATGCCGACGCATAGGATGTAAGTAGTAATGCCGTCGCCAGGCGGGAGGCCGGCGATGCCAATTGAAGGAGGTACCGTACCCTTGAAAATTCATATTGTCAAAAAAGGGGATACCCTAGGCGGATTGTCGGAGAAGTACGAGTTGGAGCTTTCGAGATTGGCGTCGGCCAATCCACAGCTGGATGATCAGGAACGGCTGGCTCCCGGAAGCAAGGTGAAAATTCCGGCGTCTCCGGTTGTGACTCCGCAGGCGAAGCCGTCAGGTGTGGCGGGGGCAGCAAACCAGGCGGCAAGCGCGTTGGGATCGGCGGCCAACCATACGGCCGGCGCGTTGGGATCGGCGGCCAACCATACGGCCGGCGCGTTGGGATCGGCGGCCAACCATACGGCCGGCGCGCTGGGATCGGCGGCCAACCATACGGCCGGCGCGTTGGGATCGGTAGCCAACCATGCAGCCGGTGCGTTAGGATCGGTAGCCAACCATGCGGCTGGCGCGTTGGGATCGGTGGCCAACCACGCGGCCGGTGCGATTGGGTCGGCGGCTAATCATGCGGCCGGTGCGCTACAACCAGCCGGGAATCAGCCGTCGGCTGCGCCTACGGGCAACACGCCGATTCAGCTGTCTCAGACGGTGAACATGACTGCAGCTCAAGGGCTCGGTTCGCCGATGAATGTGGCAATTCCTGCTCCTCAGGGAGCGCAGGCGGTCCATCCTTTTGCGCAGCAGCACATTCCAGCCGTTGAGGCAGCCAGCATGGCGGATTATCCGGGCATGTTCATGCCGCTATCCGCTCAGAGTCAATCGTTCCTGCCTATCGGATATCCTGTGTTCCCAGGCAGTGCAGCGCCCTATACGCCGTATTCGGCAGCGACCGCCGGTCAGCAGCAGCCTTGCACCGATTGTGGACATCCGATGGGCACCTACGTGTATCCGCCTGAACCGATGACCCTGCAATCCGCATATGGAGGCTTCGCCGGTCATCAGGCGTATCCCGGATATCCCGGTTACATGGCGTATCCTGCATATCCGACGTATCCGTCTTACCCGGGCATTTTTGATCCGATGCTGTCCAGTTATCCGACGATGCCTCCAATGCCTGGCGTACCGTCGCTGCCCGGTGCTTCCGCAACCCCGCAGCGGAGCGAGGAAGAGCAAGAGGTCAATACGGCTGCCGGTGCGATCAGCGCGCCAGAGCAGGCGATGCTCAGCAAGCCGGCGAAGCAGCCTTCCCGAAAGAAAGCCAAGAGCCGAACGATTGTCCGCGTTCGCTCCGCCTACACGAGCCCGAACAAGCCGAAGCCGCAGACGCCGCGCAGACGCCTTCAAAGCATGCCATGGCTGAACCGATAATCCAAATGCGTATAATTCCTGCCTGACTGGATACTCTAGGTAGTAAAATGACACTTCCAGTCAGAGGGGATTGCAATGTTTGTCTTCGATTTATGGCGGCAAATCCGAAAAAAGCTGAGACGAAGACGCTGGGTAGGCCTCGCTATGTGGGTGATGCTGCTTGTTGGAGCTGGTGCGTTGTATCAACAAGCTTCGACGGATGCTAAGCTGAAGCCGATACCTGCCGTTACGGTGGCTTCTGCGCCGGTGGAGCAAGAGCCGTGGATGGCCGAGCTGAAGAAGACGGGTGGAGCTCGCGCAGTGATGCTGACGCGGATCTATGTGTGCGGCGAAGAAACCGTCAGGCTCGGAAGCAAGAAGCCGGATGAGATCATCGCCCTGTATGCGAGTCATCCGACTTGGCGCGCTGAGCTGGACGGCAGCGACAAGCTTACCTTCGTCGAGCGGATTAACGACCTGTCACCCGCCTGCAAGAGCTCTGCTTATATCGGGGTTGACCGCGACGGCAATTTGACGCTGTTTGAAGGACCGCCGCAGGAAGACAAGGCGGTGCGGACATTTTTTCAGCTGAATATTCAGCATCTGGAGAGTGCGCTTCCGAAGGATACGGTACGGCAGCTGCAGGAAGGAATCCGAATTACCGACTTGGCGGAATACAACAGCGTGCTGTCGACGTTTGGCAATTTTGCCCGGATTGAAGTCGAGAAGGTTATGAAAGCTGAATAAGAGCTGGAAAGACAAGCAAAAAACCCTTGCCCTCCCTCTACAGAGGCGGCAAGGGTTTTCGCGTGTTCGACCAAATCATTGAAACGAAGAGCAGCTTTATCACGTATTACCTTATGGCTCTTTTCGGATCGGTACAATACGTACATACTCACGAGGCGCGAAGGGCTCCGTCCAATAGGCGTCATTTTGCACATGTGTGGCTCGTACAATTTCCGCGTCTTCAGGGGGCGGCGTTTGCCATTCGGCATAACGAAGCTCCCTTTGCTTCTGCTCCAGCAGACCGGCGCCAACGAGCAGCACCGCAAATACAAGCAAACACACCAAGGCTTTTTTTACCATCATGTCGTGTTCTTCCTTTTCCATTCGTCCTCCTATTAGGATGGACTTGACAGCGGTCCATTTATACCTCCCGGCTTGTCTCGTTTGGGAATGACGGCATGATTAGGTTATAATGGTCAAAATACGATTGGAGGGTAACATGTTGTCTCTGCTGCATGCTGCGATCTTGCTGCCTTTTCTGGCAGCGGTGTTTGTTCCGCTCGCCCACAAGGCGCTGGGCCGTCTCCACACCGGATGGTTCGTGCTTCCGGTACCGGCGGCGCTGTTCGCTTACTTCCTGATGAAGCTTCCTGCGGTGCAGGGCGGAGGCGCCATTACTCACTCGATTCCTTGGATTCCATCCCTCGGCATTCATTTCACCGCTTATCTGGACGGCCTGGGACTGCTGTTTGCATTGCTCATCACAGGAATCGGTTCGCTTGTTGTGCTGTACTCTATTTTTTATTTATACAAGGCGAAGGAACCGATCCACCAGTTTTACGTCTACCTGCTGCTTTTTATGGGGGCGATGCTGGGTGTCGTGCTGTCGGATAATTTGATCGTGCTATACGGCTTCTGGGAACTGACGAGCCTGTCCTCATTCCTGCTTATCGCATTCTGGCACGAGCGGGAGAAGTCCAGGTACGGCGCTCAGAAATCGATGCTCATTACCGTCTTTGGCGGCTTCGCCATGCTGGCGGGCATCGTGCTGCTATCGATCATGGGGGGCTCGTTCTCCGTTCGCGAGCTGATCGGCGGGCTGGAGCTCATCCAGGGACATCCGCTGTTTATTCCGGCGATGGTGCTGATTTTGCTAGGCGCCTTTACGAAGTCCGCGCAATTCCCGTTCCATATCTGGCTTCCGGACGCGATGGAAGCGCCGACGCCTGTCAGCGCGTATTTGCACTCGGCGACGATGGTCAAGGCCGGTATCTATCTGGTCGCGCGTCTTAGTCCGATATTTGCAGGTACGGGAGAGTGGTTCTGGCTCGTATCCGGCTTCGGCTTGCTGACGCTGTTCTGGGGCTCGTTCTCGGCTGTGAAGCAGACCGATCTCAAGTCGATTCTTGCATTCTCGACCGTGTCCCAGCTCGGATTGATCATGTGCCTGCTCGGACTCGGATCATCGGCGGTCTATTTCGGCTATGGCGAGAAGTCGCTGTTCTATACAACGGCGATTACGGCAGCTGTCTTTCATCTTATCAACCACGCGACGTTCAAGGGTGCGCTCTTTATGGTGGCCGGCATCGTCGACCACGAAACCGGTACGCGGGATATCCGCAAGCTCGGCGGATTGGCTGCGCTGATGCCGATAACGTTCACGCTGGGACTGATCGGTTCGCTGTCCATGGCGGGGCTTCCGCCGTTCAACGGCTTTCTGAGCAAGGAGATGTTCTTTACGGCGGTGCTGAAGGCGTCGAAGCTCGATATCTTTGAAGCGCAAACTTGGGGCGTGCTGTTCCCGGTGTTCGCCTGGATCGCATCCGTCTTCACGTTCATTTACAGCTTCGTCCTGCTTACGCGCACCTTCCTCGGCAAGCTGCAGCCGGAGAAGCTGGACCGCACGCCGCATGAGGCGCCGCTCGGATTGCTGCTTCCGCCTGCGGTGCTTGCTTCGCTCGTGATCGTATTCGGTATATTTCCGAACCTGCTGTCCTATACGCTCATTGCTCCTGCGATGGCGGCGATTGTGCCGTCCTTGCTGCAGCCGGGCGATTCGTTCTACGTCAACATCTATTTCTGGCACGGCTGGACGACCGAGCTGTTTATGACGATCGGCGTTGCCCTTGCGGGCGGCGCTCTGTACCTGCTCCTGCGTTATTGGCAGGGCATCTACAAGCTGCTTCCGCAGCGTCTCGCGCTGAATAAGCTCTATGACGGGGGACTTGTATACGGAGAGCGATTCGCTTCTTGGCTGACGCGCCGATACATGACCGGATCCATCCGCGATTATCTGATGTATATTTTCCTGTTCATCACCGCGGTAGTCGGATATTTGCTGGCGCACAGCGGGTCGATCCCATGGCGGGCGAACGGCGAATATGCGGAAATTTCCGTCTATGAGATTGTATTGATCGGGGTCATGGCGGCAGCCGCAATCGCTGTGCCGTTCGCGAAATCGCGACTTACGGCCATCATCCTTGTCGGTGCGGTTGGCTATATCGTTACCTTGTTCTTCGTTATTTTCCGTGCTCCGGATCTTGCCTTGACCCAAATGATCGTTGAGACGGTATCGGTTGCGCTGTTCCTGCTTTGCTTCTATCATCTGCCGAAGCTGCGGAAGGAAAAGTCGACCGCAACATTCCGGTTGTCCAACGCGGTCGTCGCCGGCCTATTCGGAGGGATTATGACGCTTGTTGCGCTGTCGGCGAACGGCACAAGGCTATTCCCATCGATCGCCGACTATTATGTGGAGGGCAGCTACCCGCTTTCCGGCGGCAAAAATGTCGTCAACGTCATTCTCGTCGACTTCCGGGGCTTCGATACGCTGCTTGAAATTATGGTGCTCGGCATTGCTTCGCTCGGGATTTTCGCCTTGATCAAGCTGCGCTCGCGGTCCGGGGCTGCGGGCGAACGCGTCAGGAAGTCCGGATCGGAGGTGAGCCGCCTTGAAAAGCAATGACGTTATTCTCCAAACGGCCGCTAAAGTCGTCGTCTTCATCATTCTCAGCTTTTCGGTTTATTTGTTCTTTGCTGGACATAACAATCCGGGCGGCGGATTTATCGGCGGACTGATGACCGCTTCGGCGCTTGTGCTGCTGGCGCTCGCGTTCGATCTGGAGACGATCCGCAAGGTCATCCCGCTCAACTTTCGTATCATTACGGCATCGGGACTGCTGATCGCCGTGTTGACCGGGATCGGTTCTTTCGTATTCGGGGCTCCGTTCCTCAGCCATACGTTCGGTCATTTCGACCTGCCGTTCCTCGGCGATACGGAGCTTGCGACGGCGGTGCTCTTCGATCTGGGCGTCTATTTGTCCGTGGTCGGCGTGACGATGACGATCATTCTGTCGATAGGGGAGGACCGCTAGCAATGGAAATCGTAATGTCATTTGCCGTCGGCCTTCTGTTTGCCATCGGCGCCTACCTGGTCATGACCAGAAGTCTTCTCCGCATTATTCTCGGAACGGCGCTGCTCAGCCATGCCGTTCACCTGCTGCTGCTGACGATGTCGCGGCTGAAGACAGGGGCGGCTCCGCTGCTTGGAGAGAAATCCGGCGTCTATACGGATCCGCTGCCGCAGGCGCTTATTCTGACCTCAATTGTCATTTCGTTCGGGGTAACCTCGTTCTTCTTCGTGCTTGCGTACCGCGCGTATCAGGAGCTGGGAACGGATGATATGGAAGAACTGAAGGGAGAGACGGACAACCATGACTAACTGGGTCATCATGCCGCTTCTGATTCCGCTTCTGACCGGCGTCCTCCTCATCTTCTTTCACCGGAGGAACGGGATTCAGCGAGCGATCAGCGCGGTCAGCGTCCTTGCAGGCCTGGGCGCATCGCTCTACTTGACGAGCCGTGTGAGCGAGCACGGCATACAGACGCTGCATATGAGCGGCTGGGCGCCGCCGTTCGGCATCGTATTCGTTGCCGATATGTTTGCCGCGCTGCTTGTGCTGACAGCTGCGATCATCGGTGCCGCTTGTCTGTTCTATGCGTTTCGGACGATCGGCGAGGAGCGGGAGAACCACTACTTTTATCCGTTCTTTCAGTTCCTGCTTGTCGGTGTACAGGGCTCGTTCATGACGGGCGATATCTTCAACCTCTTCGTATGCTTCGAGGTCATGCTGATCTCGTCTTATGCGCTGATTGTACACGGAGGCGGTAAAACGCAGCTGCGGGAATCGATCAAATACATTCTTGTGAACATCGTCTCCTCCGTCCTGTTCGTTGCGTCGGTAGCCTACCTGTATGCCGTCGTCGGCACGCTGAACATGGCGCATCTGTCGGTTCGGGTAGCCGAAGCGGGACAAGGCGGCATGCTGAACGTCGTCGCCGTGTTCTTCCTGATTGTGTTTTCCCTGAAGGGCGGTTTGTTCCTGTTTTTCTGGCTGCCGGGCTCCTATTCGGCGCCGCACTCAGCTGTTATCGCCTTGTTTGCGGGACTCTTGACCAAGGTCGGTCTCTATGCGATTATCCGTACCTTTACGCTGATCTTTTACCATGACCCTGCCGTTACGCACACGCTAATCGGGTGGATGGCGGCCGCTACGATGATTCTAGGCGTGCTCGGTGCCGTCGCATTCCAGGATGTAAACCGGATCCTAATTTACAACATCGTCGCAGCGGTCGGTTTTATCGCATTCGGTCTGGCGGTGGCAAACAAATCCGCGCTGGATGGCGCTGTGTTTTACCTGATTCACGACATGATCGTGAAGTCGCTGCTGTTCTTCCTGGGCGGCGCGTTGATCGCTTATGCGGGGACGGAGAAGCTGCAGCGTATGGGCGGCGTCATTCGCAGCCAGCCCGTGCTCGGCTGGATGTTTCTGGCGGCGGCGATGGCGCTGGTCGGTGTCCCGCCGCTCAGCGGATTTATCGGCAAGCTGCTGATCGTGCAGGGCGGCCTTCAGGGCGGCTACTACTGGCTGACCGGCATCGGGCTCGGCTCCAGCCTGCTCATCCTCTATTCGGTGATGAAGATTTTCCTGAACGGCTTTCTCGGCGAAGCGAAGGGTGAGCGAAACCCGGTGCCGATGCGCGGGATGCTGGCGCCTTCCGCCTTCCTGCTTGCTATTGCGGTGCTGCTCGGCGTAGGCGCCGAATGGGTGCTGCCCTATGTGATGCAGGCCGGCGAGGTGCTTCAGCAGCCGCAACTCTACATCGATGCCGTGCTAAAGGAGCAGTGATCGGACTATGGCCTTTCAAGTCGTATTGAACCTGACCATCGCCCTCGTGTGGATGTTTCTCAATAACGAATGGAACGCGGTTTCTTTTGTGAGCGGCTTCGTGGTGGGACTCGGCTTCATTTTCCTGCTGCGCCGCTTCTTTCCGGGACCGTTCTACCTCGTGAAGCTGTGGGCCTTTATCAAGCTGCTGTTGCTGTTTCTGAAGGAGCTGGCGCTGTCCAATATTGCGGTGATCAAAGAAATTGTCCGGCCTCGCCTGGCGATCCGGCCGGGCATTGTGGCGCTGCATACGGATTTGAAGAGCGACTGGGAGATTGCCACGCTGGCCTGTCTTATTACGCTGACGCCCGGTACACTTACAATCGAGGTGTCGCCTGACAATCAGACGCTGTACATCCATGCGATGGACATTCACGATGCGGAGGAGCTGGCGGGGCAAATTAAAGGTACGTTCGAAAAAGCGATTATGGAGGTGACCCGGTAATGCTGGAGCTGCTGCTGATGGTGTCGCTCGCCATACTCTCCGTCTCCATTCTGGGGAGCCTGTTCCGCGTGCTGAAAGGGCCGTCCATGCCGGACCGGGTAATTGCGCTGGATACGATCGGCATCAACCTGATCGCGATCGTAGCGATCGTATCGATCATGCTGCGCACGCAGGCGTATCTGGAAATCATTTTGCTGATCGGCATCCTGGCGTTCCTCGGCACGATCGCATTCTCGAAATATATGGAGAGGGGTGTCGTCATTGAATCCAACCGAAACGATGCTGACGATCGGTGAAGCCGCAATCGGCCTTCTCGTGCTTGCCGGTGCGCTCTTGAGCGCGCTCAGCACGTTCGGTCTAATCCGGCTTCCCGACGTATACACCCGTTCACATGCGGCCACCAAAAGCGCTACGCTCGGAGTCATGTTTATTTTGCTGGGGGCGTTCCTCTATTTCATGATCTTTGTCGGCTATACGAGCGCGCGGCTCATTCTGGGGATCGTCTTCGTCTTTGTGACCGCGCCGGTAGCAGGCCATCTGATTGGACGTGCGGCATACCGCACCGGCGTTCCGCTCTGGGAGAAGAGCGTGCAGGATGACTTAAAAAAGGCCGTCGGCGAAGTGCAGCGTGAGCGCGGAGAGTAGCGATATACAGACGATACTGGCGGGTGCTTCTATGGATGGAATAGGGCACCCGCTTTCCTATGCCTAAAAAAACCACAAGGTCACGTAGGAAATGTGCAAGCGTTTATGCCCCCGCCCTGATATAGTGTGAGATACGTGTTATTGTAAGCGCTATCTTACTAAATAGGGGGGGACTTATATTATGATGAAGACGAACCGATTCGGACAAAAGCTGTTGTGCATAGCATTATGCCTTGTACTCCTGCTGCCGCTATTGCCGATACAAGGGCGAGCGGCGGCTGCCGCGGTGTATGGCGTGAATGAAAGGATCGAGGACTTTGAGTCGCTGAGCGCATCGGTCGGAACGGTGCTCGGATCCTCGAATACCGCGAACGCCGGAGTCGGCGGATGGCGTTCGCATACGAGCACAAGCCCGTGGAGCCTTGTGCAGGATGGTCCAGGGAACAAGGCGCTGTATTTGAACGGGAGTGCCTCTTCCGCAGCCTGGATCCGGCACAATAATGATACGACCGATAATCCGGTGAAGCTCAACTTCACAGCGACCGATGTGCTTCTCCGCGGTGATATCAAAATCGACGCGACCAGTACGAACAACCAGCTAGCAGGCTTGACGGCGCGAATTTTTGATAACAACAATATGTACGGGCTCGGAATACGCAAAGGATCGGCTTCTCAGTACAGTCTGGTGCTGTTCCAGCGGGCAGGCGGCACCATAACGGACTTGAGTGCTCCAGCCGTTATCTCTGATTTCACAGCGGGTCAATATTATACATTGACACTGCTCGTTCAAGGGACTGCCGGTCAGGTGCAGCTGATCGGTTCGATGGAAGGCGGTCCAACCGTATTTGCCCAGCTCGGCTCCGGGTCACCGACAGCGCCTACGGCCGGCGACTATGCGGGATTTTTCGGGACTGCCGGCATGAAGCTGCATGCCGACAATTTCTATGCGTTCAAGCAATACCCAGGTGCCCCGACGGGCCTTACGACGGTGTCGGAGGTGGACGGTCAAGTGAGCTTGAGATGGTCCGGCAGTGCGGGATCAGAACGTTATACCATCAAGCGCAGTATCAACGGAGCAGCGGGACCGTACGTAGAGCTCGGCACGTCGGGCGAAGGTGTATACCGGGATACTGGCGTTGTGAACGGCATCACCTATCACTACATCGTGCAGTCAATGGCGAAGGCGAGCGACGGGATATACGCAGCGGGACTCGCAACAGCGCCGCTATCAGTAACTCCGCGTCCGTCCATGCAGGCTCCTGTCGCACCGGCACAGCTGACGGGCGCCGTTCGCGATACGGAAATCGCGCTGAGCTGGAGTGCGTCGCCGGATACAGTCGGATATCGAATTCGCCGGAGCGACGGAGATGGAGCTCCGTCTACGGTAGTCGGAAGTGTCTATGCCACTTCGACCAATTGGACGGATTCGGGTTTGTCGCTTGGCAGCCGCTATACGTATTCGGTTACCGCATATAACGAAACCGGCGAGAGCGCTGCCTCGAACGTGTTTTCCGGCAGAACAACTCTGCCTCCATCTGCTCCTCAAGCGGTAACCGCCGTACCCGGGTATCAATCGGCCAAGCTGCAATGGCAGAGCGTAACGGATGCCGTTTATTACACTGTGAAGAGGGCCAGCTCTTCGGGCGGTTCGTTCGTGCAGGTAGCGGCGCAGCTGACGATGCCCTTGTATATCGACTCTGCACTCACGAACGATCATACGTACTTCTATGTCGTGCAGGCTGTGAATGAGAACGGCTCGAGCAGCGTGAACTCGGCAGAAGTGTCGGCAACGCCCCGCAAGCGTTATGTGTTCACGGAGAACAGCATATCCGCCAGCAGCTTTGACGGGATGGAGAACGGCAACACCCAGAGCGGCAACAAGCCCGTGAATTCGTTGGATGATCTGGCTACCAGATGGAGTGCGAATGGAAGAGGACAATGGATCCAGTTCGATCTGGGTGCTGTGTCTTCAGTGGGTCATATAGGGATGGCTTTCTATAAAGGGGATGAACGAGCGTATTCGTTCGACGTGTTAGGCTCGCGTGACGGAATAAATTGGGATACGTTGTTGCGAGGCACTAGCAGCGGCTCCACGCGTCAGCTGGAGGCCTATGACCTCCCTGATTCCGACGTCCGCTATGTGCGGATCGTTGGGCAGGGCAACCGTGCAACCGATTATAACGGGTACACGGTCATCCACTTGTATGCGCCGAATCCATCCGGCCATGTGCTTGATCCGGTCGGATCGACAGCGATGCCGCCGTCGCCGCCCACAGGACCGAAGCCGACAAAGCCGGGATTGTTCAATCCGGACGGTTCGGTTCGTGCGATGCCGGAGCCGGCGACGCCGAATGGAACCATACGGAATGTGAGGGAAGCCCCCTATTCCGCCAAAGGCGACGGCATGACGGACGACCGCGCTGCCATCCAGAGCGCTATCAACGCCGCTCAGCCCGGCGATACGGTGTATGTGCCGAATGGCGTCTACCTCCTGGCCAGCGCCCACCCTTCCGACATGAGCTCGCACCTTAGGCTGAAGGACGGCATCCTGCTGCGGGGAGAGAGCACGGAAGGCACGATCCTGCTGTCGGATTACGACAATCGTCTGGGACCGGCTCCCCATTTTGAAAACACCGGAATTTCGAACGGAAGCAGCCGCGTCCTCTGGGCGTCCAGCCTTCGCAATGTCGTGATATCGGATTTAACGATCACCTCGACCTGGAATTTGCAGTACCCGACAACGCCGGACGAGACGAATCCGTGGAAGGGCGGCCCGAAGCATGGCATCTGGATCGACAAAAATGGCAGCAGCCCCGGAGCCTATAACGTTGTTGTTGAGCGAGTGCTCATCGAGAAGGTGGAGAAAATCGGGGTGCGCGCCGTTCGCGGCAGCCATGTCGTCATCCGCAATTCGACCTTCCGGCATATGACCGATATGGGAGCGGGCGGAGCGGGTTACGGGGTTGCCGTCCAGGGTGCGTTCAAGGAGGATCGCTTCGGTCAGGATGACGATTCCGCCTATAATCTGGTGGAGAATAACGTGTTTGACGGCTCGCTCGCCATGAGACACGCGATTATCGTTCAGGGGTATACGCATAACAATGTGATCCGAAACAACGAGATCACCGGCAGCTCGCTGGATGCGATCGACTTGCACGGCGAGGATGAATACTTGAACGAGGTGTACGGCAACACCATTCGCGGGACGTGGAAGGGAGCGGCGATCGCCCTCGGCAATACGGGCGGCAGCTTCCCGAGCAATCATAGCGAGTCCGGACCGTACAACTATATTCACAGCAATATCCTGATCAATAATGTAGAGGGCATCACCGTCTCGATGGGTTCGCCGGATACGATAATCGAAAATAACACGATCACTGTGGAAGACGGGACTCTGGTTCGCGAGCCGCATCATCGGGAGCTGATCGGAATTCGGCTGCTGAACGCACCGCGGACGATTGTGCGAGACAATGAACTTTCCGGCTTCGGCGCAGCGGACTGGCCGATTGTGCTTGCCGCAGATCCGGGGGATCGGAACGCCGGATTTGTCGGAGCGGGTGATCCGAGGGATGTGCAGCTGCTGGGCAACCGAATCGTGCACAGTGTGAACGGCATCAAGCTGGAGGCTGGCGTCGGTACAGTCACAACGGATTCCGGAGCTCCGCAAGTGCATGCAAACGGAAATCCCGTGTATACACTGGCGCGAAGTACGGCTGCGGGCGGAGGCTCTTCGGCTGGGACGCAGCGTCTGGCTGCTGTTTATCGGTTTGACGTAAGCGATGTGGAGGGAGCTTTGAGCCATGTGGAGCTGCAGCTGAGCGGCAGGTTGACCGAAGTGAACCCTGGTGCCGAAACGCTCACGCTGGATGTATTTGGAATGCCGGGTTCTTATGCGGGCACGCCGCCGGCTGTGGAGCATGCGGCACAAGGTGTGTTTCTCGGCAGCTTTACGATGCGGGGATACCGGGATCTGACTTACAATGTAGGTTACAAAATGGATTCATATACGGTGTCGACAGATGAGCTGAGAACGTACGCGGAGTCGCGTCTTGGCCAGGAGGCAGTTGTACTGGTTGTTGATACGAAAGGGCAAGGCGTACCGGCTCAGCTTGTAGGCGGGGATAGCCCGTTCGAGCCGATACGTCCACTCTTGAAGCTGAAGAGAGCGGCCGCGGTGCCGCCGGACGGCAGTCCGAGCGCTCCTCCGGAAGAAGAGCCGAACGGTCCGCCCAACGTACCGCCAGCTGGTGGACCGAACGGACCTCCAGTTGGTTCGCCGACCGGTCTGCAGCCGCCGTCGCTAACGACCGTCCCGGGACTGACGATCGCAGCAACCGCACGCCATACCGGTGGTGGTCGAACGGTCGCAGAAGCTGCGATCCGAAGCGGCGAGCTCGTCCCGGCACTACGGCAGGCGGCAGCCGGTAGGCTTATGTTGAAGATGGAGGCGGAGGAAGGAGTGCTGATTTCGACTGCAAGCCTATCGCTGCCATCTGATGCGATACGGGAAGCCGCAGCTACGCAAGCACAGCTGGAAATTACCGTGGCGACGCCACTTGGAAGCTATACGGTACCGTTGAAGCCGTGGCTGCTCGACTTGACGGGCACCTCCGGGGAGCTGAAGGTCCTCGTCGGGGACGGTGCTGAAGCCATCCGTCAGACACAAGCCATTGGCATGCTGCCCTTGGGTGCGGCGGATTACACCCTCGCTTTCGTGAAGCAGGACGGTTCGGAGACACCGATCAGCGACTTTCCGGAATACATCTCTCGAACAATGAACGTCCTCGGTGCCGCACATCGGGCAACGCTTGCCGTACTTCGCGTCGAAGCCGATGGAGCCTACACGCCTGTGCCGTTCGAATGGTTGGAGGATGGAAAAGGGGTTCGTTTGTTCAGCCGATCCAACAGCAGCTATGTGGCGGTCGAGAGCGGCGTAGCGTTATCCGATCTTGGCGGACATTGGGCTGTCCGCGAAATCGGCGAGCTTGCAAATCGCAGGATCGTGGCTGGTATGCCGGACGGACAATTTGACCCGGACCGGCTTGTAACGAGAGCCGAATTTGCCGCATTGCTCGTCCGGACGCTTGGGGTAGGTAATGATTCGGTAAAACATGCAAATACGCGGTTTGCGGACGTGTCGGCAGGTGATTGGTACCATCGGGTCGTGCAGTCTGCAGTGGACGCCGGATTGGCGGCGGGTGACGGGAACGGTGCATTCCGGCCCAACGAACCGATCAGCCGGCAGGAGATGGCGGTCATGCTGGACCGGGCCTTGCGCTACGTCGAAGGGACGATGCGGCAGCCAAGCGCGCCGATGTCACCTGTTTTCGCGGATGACGCTGATGTTGCCGACTGGTCGAAGAGGGCTATCGATACGGTCGTTGTTGCGGGGCTGATGAACGGGATGCAGCCAGGAATGTTTGCGCCGCATGAACCGGCTACCCGCGCTCAGAGCGCGGCCGTGCTTCACCGCCTGCTGCAGCAGGCACGTTTTCCGCGATAATGCAAGTCGTTTATGTGAATAAAGAAAACCCGGCAATAGCTGCCGGGTTTATTCGCGTTGTTCTATAGATTATGTTTACAATACGAAGGAGGTATGGAGATGGAGCCTTCTTTGCGGCTTTTCTATCAGCTCGGCAGGTGGTATACTGATACGAGTAGAATACATATGTTCGCGTTGGGAGAGTTGGCGGCTTGCGAATTTTGGGTATAGATCCGGGGCTTGCGATTGTCGGATTCGGTTTTATCGATAAGCTCGGAAGCCGTCTCGTGCCGATCCAGTATGGCGCGATCGTTACGGAGGCGCACACGGCGCAATCGGTAAGGCTGAAAGAAATTTACGATACGTCTATGAAGCTGATTGAGACGTACAAGCCGGATGCAGTTGCGGTGGAAAAGCTGTTTTTCAATAAAAATGTGACGACGGCGCTGTCCGTGGGCGAAGCGCGCGGTGTCCTGCTGCTCGCGGCGGAGCAAGCGGGATTGCCTGTTGCGGAGTATACGCCGCTGCAGGTGAAGCAGGCGATTGTCGGATACGGGCGCGCCGAGAAGCGTCAGGTGCAGGAGATGGTAAAGATGTTTCTTCATCTGGTGGCGGTGCCGAAGCCGGACGATGTTGCCGACGCACTTGCGGTTGCAGTGTGCCACGCGCATAGCTGCACCTTCACGGACAAGGTGAAGCATTCCAACAAATAGGTTGTGGGAGACGGGACGATGATCGATTTTTTGCGGGGAAAACCCGTTTACGCAGAGGCGGATTTTGCCGTATTGGATGTTGGCGGTGTCGGATACCGGGTGTTCTGCCCAAATCCCCACGCGATTCAGGCGAGATCGGCGGACGGGGCTGATGTAACGGTATACGTACACCATCATGTTCGGGAGGATGCGATTTTGCTGTTCGGTTTTCCGACTCGGGAGGAGCAGCGGATGTTCCGCAGGCTGCTGGATGTGTCCGGCGTCGGACCGAAGGTAGCGCTCGGCGTGCTGGCAGGCGCTAAGCCGGAGGCGATCGCTGCGGCGATTCAGCGGGAGGACATCACATTCCTGATGCGCTTGCCCGGCATCGGCAAGAAGACGGCGCAGCGCATGGTGCTCGATCTGAAGGACAAGCTGGATGCGGCTGGCGGCGGAGGCTTGAGTGCGGCGGACCTGCAGCAGCTTGGCTATGAAGGTGGAGCTGTAGATAATGGAGCTGGAATCGGTGTTATGGCGGATGCGAAGGCAGGGTTGCTTTCGCTTGGCTACACCGAAGCGGAAGCGGATCGGGCGCTCGCAGCTGTGAAGCTGAAGCTGGGCGAGGATGCGGCTGCTCAGCCGCTTGACGCGGTCATGAAGCTTGCGCTGCAGGCGATGTTTCAGCTGAAATAAGGAGAGGGGTTGCTAGCTGTGGAAGACCGGCTCATATCGGCACATCTCATGATGGAAGACAACGCGGTCGAGCTGAGCCTCAGACCCCGGTATTTGGCGGAATATATTGGCCAGTCGCAGGTGAAGGAGACGCTGCAGATTTAGATCGAAGCGGCCACGCAGCGCAAGGACGCTTTGGATCATGTGCTGCTGTACGGTCCGCCTGGTCTCGGCAAGACGACGCTGTCCAACATTATCGCCAACGAGCTTGGCGTCAATATACGCACGACATCCGGACCGGCAATCGAACGTCCGGGCGATCTTGCCGCGATCCTGACGAATCTGCAGCAGGGCGACGTCCTGTTTATCGACGAAATCCACCGGCTCCATCGTACGGTGGAAGAGGTGCTGTATCCGGCGATGGAAGATTTTGCGCTCGATATTATTATCGGCAAGGGACCTTCCGCGCGTTCGGTTCGCCTTGATTTGCCCGCCTTCACGCTCGTAGGAGCGACTACACGTGCGGGGCTGCTGTCTTCGCCGCTTCGGGATCGCTTCGGAGTCGTATCGCGGCTTGAATTTTATACGGTGGACGAGCTTGCCTTCATCGTCAGCCGCGCCTCCGACATACTCGGCGTATCGATTGTCGGGGAAGCGGCGCGGGAGATCGGACTTCGATCGCGAGGAACGCCGCGTATCGCCAACCGGCTCCTGAAGCGGGTTCGTGATTATGCCCAGGTGAAGGGCGACGGCATCATAACATACGAGGTTGCCAGAGCGGCTCTGCATATGATCCAGGTGGACGATCTCGGTCTTGACCAGATCGACCACAAGATGATGCGTGCCATCATTACCAGCTTCAAGGGAGGGCCTGTCGGACTCGATACGATCGCAGCGACGATCGGCGAAGAAGCGCAGACAATCGAGGATGTATACGAGCCGTATCTGATGCAGATCGGCTTTCTGCAGCGCACGCCTCGAGGACGGATCGTGACGCCGCTGGCCTACCGGCATCTTGGTTTGACGCCGCCTGCATCCGGGTCCCACGAGCCGCCGGCGAATGATGTGTTGTTTTAGGAGGTGTCACACGTGACGGACAAGGAACGAAGGCCGTTGAAGCGATTGGTGTTGACTGCGCTCGGAATCGTGCTGCTGATCGCAGCCGTTCTCCCGGCTGCACCGATGAAGGTGCAGGGTTCGACGCCGAAGCTGGATAAAATCCGGGTGGCGCTCTTTATTGCAACGAGCCAGCAGCATTTGCCGATGACGGGACAAGCGACCGTCTCTTCTGCCGGTCCGATGGAGATTGGTCACCGACGGCCGGAGGGTGTGTTCAAGTGGTTCAGTGCCCCTGCGAGTGGGGTCGCCCGGCTTGGATTCGATCAGCACCGCATCCTTGCGTTTGAATCGGCGAACAGCGGGGCGGCGGATACGCTCGTTGGCAAGCTGACGGCCAAGGGATATACGGCGATCAAGACACCGGAAGAGAAGCTCGGTCAGACGCTGTACCGCGTCTATGCGGGCAGCTATACGACGAGGCAGGAGGCGGCTTCGGCTCTGGCTCGGCTGAATGCGGATGCGGAGTATGTTGCGCTGTCGGCGGGTTATCGGCCTTCGCTTGCCGGACCGCTGAAGTGGAGCACCGGGACGTTCGCGTCTGAGGCGGAAGCGGCAAAATCTGCGGAAGGTCTGCGGGCTAAGGGACTGCCTGCCTACATCGCCGCACATGACGGTCATGACGGAAAGCCGGTCTGGTCGGTATGGCTCGGCGAAGCGTCGGATGAGGCGGGGCTGCAGGCGCTGAAATCAGAGGCCGAGAAGCTGGCGCCGGGCATCGTGCTGGCACCGGTCACGCTGAACACGGCGTATGCGATAAAGCGTTCCGCTGCACGCGACCCCGGAGCAGCCTATTTCTTCTCGCCGGCTGCCACGAAGCTGTGGGTGACGGGGGACGGAAGCAAACCGCTGGTGCTGCAAGAGCGATTCGAACGGGAATACCGGGGCGCTCTTGAAATAAGCGCGCATAACGGATCGATGGCTGTCATTAACGAGCTTCCTTTTGAACAATATCTGTACTCGGTTGTCGGAACGGAGCTTGGTACCGGCTGGCCGCTTGAAGTGCTGAAGGCGCAGGCGGTGGCTGCAAGAACGTTCGCCCTGACGATGGGCATGAAATACGGAATCGCCCATATTTCGGATACCGTATATGACCAGGCGTACAAGGGTGTAACCCGGGAAGCGCCGGATGTGATACGGGCGGTTGACGAGACGACGGGCGAAATCTTGATGAATGCGGCGGGAATAATTACTCCGTTCTACAGCTCCAACATGGGCGGAATGACAGCCGATCCGGTTGAAGCATGGGGACGGCCGATTGAATATTTGAGAGCGGTGTCGAGCCCGGACGAGGTCGCTCAGAAGGGGAAGCTGAATTGGCACCGGATCGTGCTTCCGACCGGCAAGGTCGGGTATTTGCGCTCGGACTTTGCCAAGGATTCCGGCCAGCGCACGAGCGGAGGGTTTCCGATTCTGACGGTAACCGAGGATGGAGTCAATGTGCGCAAGGCGCCGTATGTCGATAATGAGGAGAATCCGCCAATTGCGACCGTCAAGCTTGGAGAGCGGCTTGTACTGCTCGCTTCGGAGCCGGAATCCAATGCGTACCGTTGGGTCCGCGGCCCTTATACGGGAACGGAGCTGCACAAGCTCGTCAATTCTGTCGTGAGCTCCAAGCTGTCCGGAACAGCAATCACTTCGCTCGAAATATCGAGAAGAGGCCAGCAATCGGGGCGGGTTGCGGAAGTGAAGGCGAACGGCACGGTTGTCCCGGTCTCCGTCCCGGATTCCTATCGGGCTGTGTTCGGCGATTTGCCGAGCATTTTGTTCGATGTCGAGCAGACGGGTGTACTATCTGTTCTCGGTGCAGGCGGTGCGGTACGCACCGCAGCGGTCGCTACGGCATCCTTTGCAACGCTGAACGGCACCAAGCAATCCTCCGCGCTCACAGGCGACGAGTTCATCGTGAGAGGCGGTGCGGGGCAAGTACGCGTCGCTTCGAGGGAGAACAGCTTCCGTTTTGTCGGATACGGCTGGGGACACGGGCTCGGGATGTCCCAGTGGGGAGCGCTTGGGCTCCAGGAAAAAGGGTATGATTACAGGAAAATTTTGCAATACTACTATCATAATACGACCCTGGTGAAGGGATGACCTGAATTGGACGTATCCTTATTTGATTTTGAGCTGCCGGAAGAGCTGATTGCGCAAGTCCCACTTATGAATCGCACCGAATCGCGGCTGCTTACGCTGGACAAACGCTCAGGCGAGGTTCAGCACCGACAGTTCTCCGACCTGTCCGGACTATTGCGGCCGGGCGACGTGCTCGTGATGAATGACACGAAGGTGCTTCCGGCCCGTCTATTCGGACGCAAGCCCGATACGGGCGCTTCGGTTGAGGTGCTGCTGCTGAAGCAGACCGAAGGCGATCGCTGGGAGGCGCTTGTCAAGCCGGGGAAGCGCTGCAGAACGGGCACTGTAATCGCATTCGGCGAAGAGGAGTCGACGGGCGAACCGCTGCTGACAGGTACAATTGAAGCGGAGGGCGAGATGGGGGAACGGACCATTCGTTTTGCCTATCAGGGTATTTTTACGGAGCTGCTCGACCGGCTCGGACATATGCCGCTGCCCCCCTATATTAAAGAAACATTATCGGACAAGGACCGCTACCAAACCGTTTACGCCCGGGAAGCCGGTTCGGCTGCCGCTCCTACTGCGGGGCTTCATTTTACCAAGAATTATTTGCAACAGTTGTCGGAACGAGGCGTGCTTCTTCGCTATGTGACGCTGCATGTCGGACTCGGAACGTTCCGTCCCGTATCTGCGGATCGTGTGGAGGAGCATCGCATGCATGCCGAATATTATCAGGTACCGGAAGACACGGCAACTGCAATTGCAGCTGCGAAAGCGGAGGGACGCCGTGTTATCGCAATTGGCACTACATCAGCACGAACACTCGAGACGGCGGCTGCCCGTTCCGATTCGGGCATCCCGGAGGCCGACAGAGGATGGACCGATATTTTTATTTACCCGGGTTATCAATTCCGCTGTGTGGATGCTATGCTGACCAATTTTCACCTACCCAAGTCGACGCTGATTATGATGATCAGCGCCCTTGCGGGACGCGAGCAGGTTCTTCACGCGTATCGCGAAGCGGTGGAGCGCAAATACCGCTTCTTCAGCTTCGGCGACGCGATGTTTATCTATTGAAGGAGATTCATAATGGCCGTAACCTATGAATATATTAAATCATGCAAGCAAACCGGCGCTCGGCTAGGACGGCTGCATACACCGCACGGTGTGATCGATACGCCCGCATTTATGCCTGTAGGCACTCAAGCGACCGTCAAGACGATGAGTCCGGAAGAGCTGAAGCAGATGGATGCGCATATTATTCTCAGCAATACGTATCATCTCTTTCTCCGACCGGGACATGAGCTTGTGAAGCGGGCGGGAGGACTGCATACCTTCATGAATTGGGATCGCCCGATTCTGACAGACAGCGGCGGCTTCCAGGTGTTCAGTCTTAGCGAATTACGTAAAATTACGGAGGAAGGTGTCCAATTTCGTTCCCATCTGAACGGGGACAAGCTATTTATTTCCCCGGAAATTGCGATGGACATCCAAAATGCGCTAGGATCCGACATCATGATGGCCTTCGACGAATGTCCGCCGTATCCGGCTGATGAGGGTTATGTGAAGACGTCGGCGGAACGGACAAGCCGTTGGGCGGAGCGGTGCTTGAAGGCTCATGCTCGAACTCACGACCAGGCATTGTTTGCCATTGTGCAGGGAGGCATGTACCCCGAGCTTCGCAAAATGAGTGCACGCGATTTGACTTCCATGGATTTCCCGGGGTATGCTATTGGAGGGTTAAGTGTTGGCGAGCCGAAGCATCTCATGTATGAGGTGCTGGAAGAGACGGTGCCGCTGCTGCCGGCGAACAAGCCCCGTTATTTGATGGGGGTCGGATCACCAGACGCTTTGCTGGACGGAGCGATCCGCGGGATCGATATGTTCGATTGCGTGCTGCCGACTCGAATTGCTCGCAACGGTACATGTATGACGTCCGAAGGCAGGCTGGTCGTGCGCAATGCGAAGTATCATGACGACTTCGGACCGCTGGATCCGAATTGCAGCTGCTATACCTGCAGCAATTACTCCCGCGCATACTTGCGCCATTTGATCAAAGCCGACGAAACCTTCGGAATTCGGCTGACAACCTACCACAACCTGCATTTCCTCCTCGAATTGATGCGTAATGTCAGACAAGCGATTCGGGAAGACCGGCTGCTTGATTTCCGCAACGAATTTTTCGAGCAATATGGATTGCACGGGAATGACAAGGGGTTTTAACAGCTTCATGTAGAAGTTATTCTTCATACATAATGACAATTCAGGAGGTATTACGATGTTTATTTTGGCGGATGCCGCACAGCCTGCAGGTGCAGGAGGCATTATTGGAATGCTGTGGCCGTTTATTCTGATGTTTGCGGTGTTTTATTTCCTGCTAATTCGCCCGCAGCAGAAGAAGCAGAAGCAGCGCAACATGATGCTGGGCAACTTGAAGAAAGGCGACAAGGTCGTAACGATTGGCGGGATGCACGGTACGATCATCGAGATGACCGACGATACGATCGTGCTTCGCGTAAATGACGTTACGAAGCTGACCTTTGATCGCTCCGCGATTAACAATGTTGTCAGCTCGGCTGCTGCCGAAGAGAAATAATCGATGCTTCCAAGCAACCTGTCCAACTGGGCAGGTTGTTTCGCATTTTCAAGGAAAATGGGATATCAAGGCAAGAGCAATACAGAAGGGGGGGCG
>JBEPYM010000029.1:0-28672 GCA_041641375.1 Paenibacillus sp. | reverse complement strand
CAACAACCAAAAAAACTTAAGGAAATGGAGTGTTGATACAATGGCATACGCAGGTGCAGGTGTAGGTGCAGGTGTAGGTTACGGCGCAGGACTTTGGGGTTCCACTGGAGCAATCCTGGTTCTCTTTATCCTTCTGGTGATCATCTCCCGTACGCTGCTGGTATAATCGGCGATAATGGAAAGCCGCACGGCTGGGGCTGCCGTTCACCCCGGCTGTGCGGCTTTTTTCTGATCAAATAAATCGCCGGTGATGCTTCTTTCCGTCGTACGTAAACACAACCCTTTTGTCCTCGACCGTCGTCTCCAAATGCACCGTCTTGCCCCACAGCCTGTATACATAAGGCAGTGTCCGTTCGCAATATTTCAGGTCAAGCTCAATTCCCTCGTAATAATGCTTGAGATAAAGCTCGCCGTTCCTCAGGTAGTCGCCGTTATACACCTTCAGCACCGGAAAACCGCCGTTGATTCGGGAATACACGAGCTGATCGCGGATGTTCTCCCAGGACTTGTCGGTGATTTTCCATTCGGGGCCTTTCTTCTCGAAGACGAACAAGTCAAGCTCCTCGACAAGCTCCTTCGTCATATAGTTGCGGATGAACGAGAGATCGGAGTCGTATTCGCGCACCTCGAACATTTTTTCGCGGCTGAAGCGCTTTTCGATGTCCTCGAAAATTTTGAAGCCGAGGTAGTATGGGTTCAGGCTGCGCGTCGACGGCACCACCACGGCCGAGTGGAGCTTCGCGAATTCGATGGTTTCCTCGCTCGTCAGATCGAGCTCGCGCAGGATCGCCAGGTGCCAGTAGGACGCCCAGCCTTCGTTCATGATCTTCGTCTCGAGCTGCGGCCAGAAGTACAGCATCTCGTCGCGCAGCATCGTTAGAATATCGCGCTGCCACTCCTTCAGATTTGGGGAGTGCATTTCGATGAACCAGAGTAGGTCCTTCTCCGGAATGGGCGGAAAACGATGGTGATCCTCTTCGGCGTTGTCCCGGCTGTCGCCGCCTGCTTCCCCGTCAAGCTCCCACAAATCCTCGTAGCCCGTCTGGCTTCGCTTGCTCGGCTTCGGCGGTTCGGGCCGGCGCTCTTTCGTCAGATGCTGCTCAATGCGGAGCCGCTCGCGCGTCGGCGTCACGATGCTCGGGTCGACATGCTCCTGAATGGCGAGGACGGCGTCGATAAATTGCTCGACCTCCTCGTTGCCGTGCTCGATCTCGTATTGCCTGATGCGTTCGGCTGTCGCCGACATGCTGTCGACCATATTGCGATTCGTCTGGGAGAACCGAACATTGTTCTTGAAGAAGTCGCAGTGCGCCAGCACGTGGGCGACAATCAGCTTGTTCTGGATGAGCGAGTTGCCGTCGAGCAGGAAGGCGTAGCAGGGGTTGGAGTTGATGACGAGCTCGTAAATTTTGCTGAGGCCAAGGTCGTATTGGGTTTTCATGCGATGAAACGTCTTGCCGTGCGACCAGTGCGAATACCGGGTCGGCATGCCGTAGGCGCCGAACGTATAGATGATGTCGGCCGGGCAAATTTCATAGCGCATCGGGTAAAAGTTTAGCCCGAAGCCTACCGCCACCTCTGTAATTTCCTCGATCGCTCGCTCCAAATGCTTCATTTCGTCCGATGTCATCGTTGTGCGCACCCCCGGGCAGTCTTGATGTTGTATGTATATTCCCGGCGCACGCTTATCTTGCCCCTATTATCCTTGAAATTGTTTACAAAAAAGGTGTTGTCGTACCTCTTGTCGGATACATACCTGAATCTGCAAGTTTACGGAGATTGGGATTTCCAACACCCCGAATATATAGAACCTGTTCAACAAGGATGGGTAAGTAAATTTAGAAGGGCTGGAACAGTTGGCAAAATGGTGACTGGGGTTATTTACCGGCTGTTGTTGCCGGGTATCACCGTTCGCTGAACCGTCTTTCTGTATTGCGCAGGAGTCAGCGTATACTTTCGCTTGAAGAGATGGTAGAAGTGGCTTAGGTTATCGAAGCCGGACTCCATAGCTATGTCGAGGATCTCTGTGTCTGTGGTATAGAGCAAGTGGGCAGCATATTGAAGGCGGAAGCTATTGACCCATTCGGTGGGCGTAAGCCCCCAATAGCGTTTAATGCTCCGACCGATATGCTCGGGACTCTTCGTGCTTAACTGGTACAGAGCAGGCAGTCCTTCAGCAAAATGCTTCTTTTCCATCATATTTGCATGAAGGACCTGTAGCCAGACAGGTATGCCTTCATTAGAGGCTTCAGGATTGTTGAAACTTGGATAAGTAACGAAATAAGACCTCGGTAAGCAAGACCTTGAATCGGGCCTGGGTATCGGGACTTCGCCCCTCGGATCCTGCAGACCAAAGCAGCTTACGGAAACGTTCCTTCAATAAGGGGGCTTCGGTGAGTGGAATCACAGCCTGTGGAGGATGCTTGCGAAGAATCCAATCAGATAACAAATGATCAGTTCCGAGGAATTGTTGCAGACCGCCTACTGTTCCTTCGCTGAAGGCCACATTCATGATCTGGCAATCATTAACCGCCAGCTTCTCATAGGCATGGCTGTCACTCGGACGAATGAAGACGAAGGATCCTTCGGGAAGAAGCTCCTTTTCACCATTTATCAGATGATACACGGCACCGCCATAGGTCACGAAGAACTCATAGAAATCATGTTCATGAAGCTTGGAGGTATCATTAATAGAGCGGATATCAGAGAAGTGGAAGCCTAGCTCTGGATCAATGATTTGATCGGAATAGAGTTTAAGCAGCTTACGTCCCTCCAGCATCGATATAATAAATGTGACCAATGTCATAATAGCACAAAAGATGTTCGTTAAGGGACAAGAAAAGACTTCTGTCTTCCCTATAGAATGAAGATACAGCAATACCGGATGGAGAAATAAAGCTAAGGCTGGTTGGTCCGGATTGATTTCATCATATCAATTTTAGGGGGGGAATACCAGATGGAGCAGGCCGTTGCGGTTATATTATGAGGTACTCTTCGACAGAAGCTAAAGTGTTTCCTAACAAGAATGGAGGACACAAAATTTGGATGGCACGAGGCAAGGATGCAGCAGGATGCAACCCATTTGTCAATGTTTAATTGGGGAACTAAACAGGGGCAGGAGGGAGGTGGTGGAATGAAGCTGTTGGGATTCCGTTCCCTGTGGGACATGGTTCCATTGGAATGGAAAATGAATGCCAGTATGGAGGCTCTCCTCGAGAAAATTGCCGAGGCCGGCTTTGCAGGCGTCGAGTTCATTGCCCCCGCCAGGCGTGAGGATGAAGGCCCCTTCCTGCGTAAGCTGGAAGCGTTGAAGCTCCAGTTCATTGGCCAGGTGTCTACGTCAGGTAGTGATCACGCAGGATCATTCAACGATAAAGTGAAGCGGATTAGTCAGCTTGCTCCGCGGCTCATCGTGTCCCAAAGCGCAAAGGACTCCATGCCCTACGATGCTCAGTTGGAATTTTTTGAGTGCGCTTTGGAAATCGAGAGGCAAGCAGGTATTCCGGTTGCCCATGAGACGCATCGGGGCAGGGCCATGTTCACCCCGTGGACGACTGCGCGACTCCTGAGGGAGCTGCCGGAGCTCAAGATTGCTGCGGACTTCAGCCACTGGGTCGTAGCCTGTGAGCGACTACCCGTGGACGAATCCAAGGATATCAAGCTAGCTTTGGACCGAGCCATCCACATCCACGGTCGCGTCGGCTACCCGGAAGGTCCCCAGGTTCCGGATCCAAGGGATCCATGGGCCTCCCACTATGTGGAAACACATCTTGGCTGGTGGGAGGAGATTGTCAGGAACAGGCTGTTTGCGGGGTCAGATGAAGTGACCTTTACCCCGGAATTTGGACCGCCGGATTATTTGCATACACATCCTTTCACAGGACAGCCGGTTGCTGATACTTGGGATATCAATCTGTGGATGCTTCAGCGGTTCTTGGCTAAACTTAAGGAACTGTATCCTCAAGGATAGTAGTGTCGCCAACATGCTGCCAAAGGTGGGTTTCTATCCAACTGAAATTTGGAAGGGTAGAACCCATCCAAGCCAATTGTATGCCGAGTGTTAGCAGCACTCGGCATAACATAAATCCCTGAATCCCAACAATCATTCCGCATGCGGGAAGCCGTGCTTCTTGGCATAGTTGCCCCAGTGCGGCTTTCGGCCGTCCACGTCGATAAATCCGTATTCGTCGGACAACCCCCAGCTGGATAATGTTTGGCCTGTTTTTGTAAATGTATTCGGATCTGCGGCTAGCGCTGCGATCCCTTGGCCGATGAAATAAGGTGTTTCCGATTCGATATAGTCGGGATTCTCGGCTACGGCATCACGCCAATTTTCCTCCTTCACGCCGAAGTGCTCCAGCATTTGCTCCGAACGGAGAAAACCGGGTGTGACGGCTACCGCCGTGACCTGATGAGGGCGAAGTTCTTCGGCCATAGCGGCGGCCATATGGATCCCTGAGATTTTGGCCAAGCTGTAAAACAGATTTAAGCGAAAGCCATATCCGATACCGTCCGTAATTTCTACGATGAGTCCTTTTCCCCGCTTTACCATCAATGGAACGCCATAATAGCTGGTGATCATATGGGTCCGCACCGCTCGTTCCTGCATCAACAATCCGTTGGGTAACGATTGCTCCCAGAATGGCGTGTTGAATACGATTAGTTTCTCCCCACCCCAGATGTCGTTGACCAGGATGTCCAGAGCTCCCTGCTGCTCATCACGTACACGTTCAAATAAGGCTTTCACTTCAGCTTCGACGGTATGATCTACTCGAACAGGAATACCGATTCCCCCGCGAGCCGTAACCATTTCCGCAGTTTCATCAATTGTCTCAGGGCGTTCGAGATCGGATGGGTTGCCCCGCACGCTTCGCCCGGTACAATACACCGTTGCTCCGGCTGCTCCGAGCATCACTGCGATTCCCCTGCCTGCTCCTCTTGTCGCACCAGCCACTACGGCTACTTGTCCTTCCAATGGTTTGTTCATTTTTACTCACTCCTGCGCGATCGAATTTGTATACATGCTTAGTCTACCCCATCGTATATGACAACATCTGTCATATAGATGTGGTACACTTAAAAAATAAATTCAGACGAGGGAGGAATCCAATTTGAGGGCTGATCGCTTGATAAGCATCTTGATGCTCATTCAAAACTATGGAAAGATGACCTCGCGAGAGCTTGCACAGAAATTAGAGGTATCGGAACGCACCATATTCAGAGACATGGAGGCACTAAGTGCGGCTGGAATTCCGGTATATGCAGAGAGGGGCTCAAGCGGCGGGTGGTCGTTAAGTGAAGGGTACCAGACGTCACTCACCGGGCTGAAATCGGAGGAAATTTTGACGCTGTTATGGGCGGCACCGGATCAAAAGCTGAACGACCTTGGCATACAGGGGAATTTTCAATCCGCTATTCAGAAGCTGGTCGCGGCTGCGCCGAAGAAAATCCAGCAGGAGGTTGAACGAGTCCAACAACGCATCCATATTGATGGAGCCGGGTGGCATCAGTCGAAAGAGACGTTTCCGCTGCTGGCCGCGGTACAGGAAGCCGTATGGAAGGAACAGAAACTCCGCATACATTACCAACGGAATGAGGACGTGGTCGAACGAGTCGTAGCTCCGTTAGGCTTAGTCGCCAAGCGAAGCATTTGGTACATGATCGCGGAAATTGAAGGGGAACTCAGGACGTATCGCATCTCGCGTTTCGTAAAAGCCGACTTGCTTGAGGGACATTTTGCGCGGCCTGCGGATTTTGACCTGGCGCAATATTGGGAGCAATCCACCAAGCAGTTTACACAAAATTTGCCGCGGTATCCTGCGAAGCTGAACGTAGACATGAAGCTGCTGCCTCGTCTGGAACAAGAGCGGTATGTACAGATCCTCCACACAGAGATGTTGTCAAATGACGGCTGGACCGTGGCTGCGGTACAATTTGAGACCAAAGATTCAGCATGCGAGATCGTTCTGAGCTTCGGAGCCCTGGTCGAGGTGCTGGAGCCTGTCGAATTGCGAAGTCAGGTCGCCGCCGCTGCGCAAGCCATTGTACAGCTGTATTGCAGGTAATACACGCCTGATAGGAGACGCTATATTCCCTGTGATGCTGTCATACGCCTCAGGAACTGTTTCATCAAGACCGGAATCGAGATGAGAATGGGAGGATCATCCAATCTGGGCGGATATAAAACAACATCATGTCCCTCAATGGGGGTATATGGCTTTACAACTATCGGAGTTCTGGATCGTGTTCGAAGGGTATGATGCGGCAATAAGATCTCGCTCGCCTTCATCCCCCAATGGACAGAGGTGGCCATGACGTAATAAATGCCGGGTTTCACTTCCGGAAGGATAAATTCACCAATCGATTTAACCAACGTACCATATAGCGGCAAACCTTCAGGGATTGGCTTAGCAAACAACCCGATGAGAACAATTCCTTCGCAGGGATGGTCACTTCTGATCATTCCTTGTACATACGGATATTTAGCCTTTGAATTCATACGGACCTGCCATGATTGTAATTGGGACAGTGCTTGCATAGGACTGGTCGCAGTTGAAGCAGAATTACGGTATTCGGCCGGTGTAACGCCAATACGTTGAGCGAACCGCGTCGTGAATGTGCCCAGACTCTGCTGCCCCACCTCAAGGGCGATATCGCGCACACTGTAACGGGTTGTCAGCAATAAATCCTTGGCTCTCTGAAGTCTGAGGGAAGAGACATAATGTTGTGGGGTCAATCCCAAGGTTTGTTTGAAAATACGGGTGAAGTGGAAGGGGCTGTATGATATATAGCGCGCCAGATGATCGACTGTAAGTGGTTCATGCAGGTTCATCTGAATATATTCGATCAGGTGATGAATTTCTGCTTGTCGATTCGTCACACGTATGCACCACCCTTGAATTCTCAATAAGGAACATCAGTTCGTAAAATAGATTATATCATAATGTGACTCATGTTAATAACGTGTGTAAAAATAAATTTGCAAGCAAAAAAAGCATCAACCGCTATGGTCGATGCCTCTCATTCAACTGTTTGTAAATACGGTTTACGCTTCCTGAACCGCTTGCCTTCGTTGTTTGCCAAAGGTAAAGAGATACAGGCTTAGGCAAATGATAACAAGGATGCACGTAATCAGCAACAAGTTGCCATACATAAAGGATTCAGCATTAGCAATCAGCGGGTGAAAGCGGAAATTGACAACCCCCCGCTCTAGCATCTTGGCAACCAATGCTGTCATGACGGCTCCTGAAAGCGTTGAGGTCATATTAAAGAAACCCATCCCGACCCCTATATGATGCGTAGGCAACACTTGAGTAACACTTTCCGCCAGCCCCGTTTGAATAAACGAAAACCCGATGTACATAAAGATCATGGCAGCTCCAATTATCCATACCCACAAGCCGATTGTGGAGGATTGCAAGAAGAGACTGAGCGCAAGCAGGCCGAATCCCATGTACATCACATAGGCGCTGCCTTTCTTCACTGTAAGATTTCCGGCGACTCGTCCCAAAATCACAGCACTGAAAGCACCTGGGAAGAGGACCAGACCGATAGACTCGGGACTCATGTCATATACGGCATCCAACATTAGAGGGATCACGAACAAAACGGAGATGACTGTACCGAACGTCAAGAATCCGATGACTAAGCCGTACAGATATAGTTTGTTAGTGAAAAGCTTGGGTTCGACGAAAGGTTGTACCGCTCGGCGGATATGCAGGACAAACCACAGTAGACTCAGAGCCGATCCGATCAAATATAACGGCTGCTCTTCTGTTGTGAACAAAACTAGTGAGGTAATAACGAGTCCAAGTAGAAGGGTGCCGAGGAGATCGAGTCGGCCGGGCTTCCGTTCCTCATCCGGCAAGTATTTCCTAAAGAACGGAAAGGCTAGAAGGATCGGCAGGGGAACCAGGAACAGGAACGACCAGTTCAGCGATCCTGCAATGAAGCCGCCAAGTACAGGTCCTATGCCAATCGCGAAAGAAACAGTTGAAGTGATCATACCGAACATCTTTCCTCGTTCCTCAGCGGTAAAAAATCGAGCCACCATTACGAACACCAATGCAGGAATTGCGGAGCATCCTGCACCCTGAATTGCTCGTGCCAGCAGCACACCTGGATACCATGAGCTCAGTAGGAATCCCAAAATCGATCCTGCGCAGTAAAGACTGATTCCTATTAAAATCAGACTCTTCACACTAAGCATATCCGAGAGTCGACCGAAGATGACCATGCCGAGACCGATCACGATGAAGAATATGGTCACCACCCAGCTGACCCCGGCGGCCTCCAACCCAAATTGCTTTGCAATACTCGGCGTGGAAATGTTAAACATGGATTCATTCAATATGGCGAAAAACATAGTGAAGTAAATCCAAGGAACGCTTTTTTTCAGCTTTACGACATCTACTTTCATATTGCGTTCCGTAAGGTCTCCTTGAACATGCATGAATTCACTCTCCTGATCCTATCTATTTACTGGCATCTGCAATCAGCACTTTTATCATACAAGAAACAATTATCCTTCATTTCTTATGGATTGCTGGATTGCCGCTTTGTAAGACTGTCAACTCAAAAAAACCATCCTGAACCAGGATGGGGTTAACATAATCGTTATTTTCCTCGCCTATTTCGTCGCCTCTGACGCCGGTTCGACCTCGAATCCGAGCAGATAGAAGTGCTTGTCGAAACCGAACGCCCTGCCCACACCACGCTTGCGCATGATCGCCATGCTGACCGCATCCGCGTACGAAAGCTTCTGATCCGGGAAATCGCGAAGCAGGTTTTCAGCATCTGTCAACGTCTCCAGCTCATCATAGACAACGTTGAGCACACCTTCAGCTTCCGCCTGTCGAATGACAGCAAGGAATCGCACAGCCGCTGTATAACCAATTCGATATCGCAGCCATGTGTACGTCTCTGACAGCACGTGGCTTGACGTTATTCGGCGAACGACTGTGCTTAACCCCTTATAATAGGTGAATGCCAGGTGATGGTAGCGGTCGCCTGCATTCATCAGGGCGATCCACCCCCCTGTATCGATAAAAACCGATTCCCGTTTCATCGGTCCTCTCTCTCCCTTAAATAAATATCACGGTCATGCTGGGCAGCCCCATCCTGATCTCGGGTGTTCGCCATTCCGATCAACTGTACTAACGGATCCATGCGCCGTTCCGGCTTGCCCGCCAAATATTGATCAAGCGCTTCCCGAATCACTTCAGACTCCGTTACCCCTCGCTCAACCGCGATGTACTTGACGCCGTCATTTTGCTTATGGTCCAAATAAACTTGCTTTCGCACCATACGTTCTTCCCGATTCATAGTCGATCACCTCGTATACATCATACCATTTATTGATGATGTATACAACGGATGATGACATTTTCCGCTAACATTATAGCATTTATAAGTTTCCGCAAGGGAACGAGTAAATGCTATACCAAGAAACAATCATGGCCTCTCGGCCGCAAACCCAGCATGAAAATAGCGTTGTAGTTTAACCAGTCATCCTACTTGAAATACTGCTAGTATCATGGTGAATCAGTACGTTAGTTTTGCTGGTGGTTTAACCCCGTCCAAGAAACTGTTTGAATTTACTCTGTGCACAAACCCTTGCTAGCTCTGAACAGCCCAGTTCGGAGAACTGCGTACAGAAAAATACTAAAGCTCGAGTAAATTCATCACCATGATTACCTTATTAACTGGAGGATGAATGGCAATGGAGCCAATGGTGTTACATTGTGCTGGAATGGATGTGCATCAAGAAACGATTGTTGTTTGCGTATTAAACACAGACGATGTCGGACAAGTTTCCAGTGAGATTCGTACTTTTGGAACACTAACCAAACACTTATTCGAACTATTGAATTGGTTAGAATCAAAATCCGTTACCCACGTAGCAATGGAAAGCACAGGGATCTACTGGAAGCCGGTATATAACGTTTTGGAAGGCTACTTTGATGTAACGCTTGCTAATGCTCAACGCATTAAAAATGTTCCTGGTCGTAAAACCGATATATGCGATGCTGAATGGATCGCAAAGCTGTTGCGAGTCGGTCTTATTGAGCCAAGTTTTGTTCCGACCGAAGACTTAAGGGAACTCCGGGATTTATGCCGTTTACGTAAGAAACGGATAGCAAGCATAACCGCAGAGAAAAATCGAATTCAAAAATATTTGGAATGTTGCAACGTAAAGCTGGGAACCGTTATTTCCGATGTGTTTGGTGTTTCAGGCAAAAAGTTGCTGGAACGACTCATTACGCAAGGATATGTGGCTGCCGATGATGTGAATGAATGCGTAAAAGGCACGATCAAAAATAAAAAACAACTTGTGCAGGACTCTTTGTTTGGCACGATCACCCCCCATCAAATTGAACTCATCCGAGATTGCTGGGAACACATGGAGTACCTTGAACAATCGATCCAAAAACTTGAGGCTAAAATTGCCGAGCATCTACTCCAATATCAGCAAGAATATGAACTGCTGCAGACGATACCAGGAGTAAGTGAAGCGACTGCCGCCGCTTTAATTGCAGAGATTGGTGTTGATATGGGTCAATTTCCTTCGGCCGAACACTTATCATCCTGGGCTGGAGTCGCACCTGGGAATAAAGAAAGCGCCGGTAAAAAAAAAGTACAAAAAGTTTAGATGGCAACACTCATGCAAAAACAGCCTTATGCGAAGCGGCTTGGGCAATCGCTCGCTCCAGAAACACAGAACTTTCCACAAAGTTTTGGAAAATCGCTTCAAGACGAGGTAAGAAAAAAGCTTGCATGGCCATAGCACGAAAAATCCTTGTGATATGTTACCATATGTTGAAGAATAAACAGCACTATGTGGAGGGAGGGCCCAAAACAATATCTCTCCACACAGGCTAACTCAATAGTATTGCCATCTGCTTACCCTTATATACGTAGGCTCCAAATTTTGAGAGCCCGGGCATCCTATTGTATTTTTTCAATAAGAACTTAAAGTTTGTTAAAAAACGATTCCCGAAGAGCGACGTTTCATTTTCACAGAAAAAACCACCGCTAAATCGCGGTCGCTCATCCTTGAATGGACTTCGATAAAAGTTTTTCTTATTCCTCATCGTCAAAAAGGGCGAGCGGTGCGAACAGGGAGGTGATGTCGATGGATATAGAGGGGAAATGAGGGCTTTCCAAGCAGTCTCCGGCTGCATAGACTGCGGCCAGACGGTAATCGCTTTCTTCCAGAATGAACTGATCCACCGTACGGCTGAAGGGGTCAACAATCCAATACTCGCGAATGCCGAAGCGAGCGTAGAGGGCTTTTTTCTGCTTTTTGTCGCGGCTTCCCGTGCTGGGAGACATAATTTCCACGACGAGATCCGGTGCGCCGTTCACGCGGCGGCGAGTAATGATATGCGCCCGCTCGCGCTTCACATAGATGAGATCCGGCTGAACGGTATTGTCATCATCAAGGTACACATCCATTGGAGCAACCAAAAGCAACGCGTCATCATGACAGGACATACGAAGCGAAGCATTCATTTCTGTTACGAGCAACTGGTGGTCGCTGGCGGGTGAAGGCTTGAAATCATACCGAATGCCTTCGATAATTTCATAACGTTCATCCATGTAGCTTTCTTGCTGCTCCTTGACGATGTTCTGTTTTTTGGGGGATTTCGACATGTTCCATTTTCAGCTCCTTGCAGTAAGTATTTTCTATCACCATTATAGCAAAAAAACATCTAGCCAATGATCTCCATGTATTGTATGATACCTTTATAAACCTGACATACAGATTATATAAGTTGTATGCCTGGTTATTCAGGGGATGAGGTGATGGAATGATTTGGGGGGAACTTGTTAGCTGGGAGTACGAAAAGCAGGCGTTTCATCCTGTATTGCAGCAGGGGCTGGACTGGTTTGCGAAGCGGGATCTGGGAGAGCTTGCAGCAGGGAGATATGAGATTGACGGCGAGCTGATGTACGTCATGATTCAGGAGCCGGAGACTGTGACCCGCGATCAGCGTCAATCGGAGCATCACGCGATGTATGTGGATGTGCAGGTGCTCATCGAAGGGGACGAAGAGCTGCATATCGTCGCGCGCCAGTCGAGCGGCAACCTCAGGGTGAAGGATGAGCTTCGGGAGAAAGATTTTGCATTGTACGACACAGTAGCGGATGAGAGCGAAATTACGATCCGGCCCGGCATGTTTCTGGTGTATTTTCCGAACGATTTGCATCGTCCAGCCTGCAGCCGGACGGGCGGCACCAAGCTGAAGAAGGCTGTTATGAAAATTCATACGTCATTGTTTGGTTTCTAGCACATGATGCAGAAGGAGTGGTATGATTATGAAAACGTTATGGAATACCGATAAGCTGAAGGGTACGTTCACGGCTTTGCTGACACCGATGTTCGAGGGCGGGGAGATCGATTACGCTTCGCTGGAGCGATCCGTCGAGCATCAGCTGCGCCAAGGTACGCGAGGTTTTTATGTGGGAGGCAGCACAGGCGAGGGCTTCATTCTGACCATGGAGGAAAGAATGCAGGTGCTCGAAGCGGTAATCCGCGCCAACAAGGGGCGTGGTACAGTCATTGCTCATATCGGATGCATCAGCACCGGAGAGGCGGTTCGTCTGGCTAAGCACGCGGAAGCTCAAGGGGTTGACGCCATCTCCGCTGTCGTGCCTTTTTACTACAAAATCTCCATGAAGGAAATTCGCGCACACTACGAGACGATTATGGCTGCAGTTGACGTTCCGATGATTGTGTATCATTTTCCAGGGGCGACCGGCGTGCAGCTGACGATGGACTTTTATCAGGCGATGGCGAACCATCCGAAATGCATTGGCGTCAAATTCACTTCGTTGAATTTGTTCGAGATGGAGCAAATTCGCGCGCTGTGCGGATCCGATTTCCTGATCTACAACGGCCATGACGAGGTATACGCCGGCGGTGCGCTGATGGGCGCGGACGGTGCGATTGGCAGCACCTTTAATATTATGCCGGGTTTGTTCGCAGAGCTGTATCGGCTTGCTTTTGCAGGCCGGTGGGAGGAAATGCGGCCGCTGCAGGCGAAGGCGAACGTTATTATTGCGGACCTGATCCAGATCGATGTGTTTGCGTATGAGAAATATGTGATGTATTTGCAGGGCGTGTTTACAACTCCTTATCTGAGGCAGCCGCTGAAGCAGCTGACTCGTGAAGAGCAGCAGCGTATTGAAGCGTTTTTTGCAGACAATGAGACTTTGAAGAGCAACAGCTGGAAGTAGAAAAGGTGAAAAGGGGTCTGTCGCGATGAGAATTGTGGTGTTGGACGGGTATACGCTGAATCCGGGAGATTTGACATGGGAGCCGCTGCAGGCGTACGGGGAAGTGACTGTGTACGAGCGTACCCCGGTCGAGCTCATTGTCGAGCGGGCGAAGGACGCCGAGATTGTGCTTACGAACAAGACGCCTCTCCGTGCCGATACGCTGGACATGCTGCCGAAGCTGACCTATATCGGGGTGCTGGCAACCGGTTACGATGTTGTCGATGTCGGCGCAGCGGCAGACAGGGAAATACCGGTAACGAATATCCCAGCATACGGCACCGATTCCGTCGCCCAATTCACCATCGCGCTGCTTCTGGAGCTGTGCCACCGCATTGGAGCGCATAGCGATTCTGTCCGAAGGGGAGAGTGGGCGGCGAATGCGGATTGGTGTTATTGGCGTTCGCCGCTGGTCGAGTTATCCGGCAAAACGTTCGGACTGATCGGCGCCGGTCGAATCGGACTCCAAACGGCAGCGATAGCGGCCGCTCTCGGGATGAAGGTGCTCGCTGCGGTCGGGTCCAGCGGTCCTAAGGAGACGGGCATTGCAGGGCTGAGATGGGGAGATCTGGATACCGTGCTGCGAGAGGCGGATGTGCTGTCTTTGCATTGTCCGTTAACCCCGAGCACACAGGGAATGATTAACCGGGACAATCTTGGCAAAATGAAGCGTACTGCGTTCCTGCTCAACACCTCGAGAGGGAAGCTCGTCCATGAGCAGGATTTGGCGGATGCGCTGAATGAAGGACGAATCGCCGGGGCGGGGTTAGATGTGTTGTCTGTGGAGCCGCCTGCTGCGGACAACCCACTCCTTTCCGCCGCGAATTGCATCGTGACTCCGCATATCGCCTGGGCAGCGAAGGAAGCACGCGAGCGGCTGCTGAGCATGGCTGCGGCTAACATCGGGGCATACCTCTCCGGCAGCTCGGTTAACGTGGTGAATCGAAGAGATGGTTGATCAGCCGCTGCGTTATCTGGAGGTCAAGCGCAAGCTTGAGGCTGAGCTTGCAAAGCTTGCGCCTCATACGAGGCTGCCGTCGCGGCCGGCTATCGCGAAGCGTTACGAGGCGGCGCGGACGACGGTAGAGCGAGCCATTTCGGAGCTCATTGGGGAAGGACTTCTATATGCCCGTGACGGCAGCGGTACGTATGTGGCGGAGCGTGGCGCTGCCAGGTCGGGCGGTTTGCCGGCTGGAGCCGGTTCGGCCGCCGCCTGGGGGCTCGTAATCCCGGATATTCAATCGTATATTTATCCGGGCATTGTGCGCGGTGCGGAGGATGTGGCGCATGATCGGAGTGTGAATCTGATCATTTGCAATACAGATAATCGGTATGACAAACAGCGTCAGGTTGTGGAACGGCTGCTTGCTTCCGATGTGCAGGGGATGCTGATTGTGCCCGCTATTGAAGGGGAGGCGGATTTGTCTCCTTTTCTGAAGCTGCGGGATTCGGGAATTCCGTTTGTGTTCCTGCATCGATCGGTGGAAGGGGTTTCCGCCAGCAAGGTGGTCACCAATAATTTCTTCGGCGGGTATATGGCGGTGCGTCACTTGCTGAATGAGGGCAGGAGGCGGATTGCTTATATTTCACGCCCCTGGTATACGTCTTCCGCCGAACGGTATCAAGGGTATTTGAGTGCGCTGGCCGAGGGCGGGGTGGCAGTGGATGAACAACTGGTCCGCTTCGAGGAGTCCTTCCATGACCCTGGTCAAGGCTATGCCAGCATGCGAGATTTGCTGCAGCTGCCCGAGCCGCCGGATGCAGTGTTTTGCTTCAACGATGAGCTGGCGTTAGGCGTGTATCGCGCTTTAGAGGAAGCGGGCTTGACGATCGGCGGCGATATCGCGGTCGTAGGCTGCGACGATACTCCGGCCTGCGAAAGCTTGCCGGTGTCACTTACGTCGGTATGTTTTCCGACATACGAAATTGGCCGTCAAGCTGCCCTCCTGCTGGCCGGCAGCACCTCGATGCGCTCGCTCGTCCTTCAGCCCGAGCTGAAAATCCGTGCGAGCAGCACAGGTGAACCTCCGGTTCGCGGCGTATAGTTGGTTGTTATGTGGGCCAGGCTCGCTATTTGCGTGGCTATTGTCACAAATAGCGAGCCTGGGCTCGATATCACTTAATGTATACGCTTACACTCATGGGGTGCGTAATTTGTGCTCGCAAATAGCGAGTCTAGACTCGCTAATGTTGGTGAAGAATTCCCGAGCCCCCGCCGCCCCCGGACAAATTACTCGCCGGATCTTGCGCTCCGGCAAGTGATATGGAGAACCCCCGAGCCCCCGCCGCCCCCGGACTAATTACTCGTCGGATACAGCGCTCCGCCAAGTGTGATGATGATCCCCCGAGCCCCCGCCGTCCCCCAACCCGTATATCACCAAGTTTGCGGAGCGCCATTGAATAATGGAATAAACTCGCAATTATCGAGGTGAAGCTCATTATTTTCAGCCGGAATAAGCTATTTCCCCCTGATAATGCAACTTTCCTCGCAATTAACGAGGTTAGGCTCGTTAATTGCGAGTTACAGCTCGATAGTTTGCTCCGGCCCGCTCCCCGAGTCCACCGCCCCCCGCGCCCCCCGCGCCCCCGCTGCGTCCCGTGCAAATCCCCTAACATAATGAGCAAGCATGCGGGAATATCATGGTCAGTAACGACATAGAAGGAGGTGATACCTATCCCTTGAAGACGAGCTTCCTTGAGGGGATAGGGCTCACAGGTGGAAGGCGACCCGCTTGCAACGATTGGGCTTTATGTGGTGTTGGTGCTTGTCCTGGTGTTCCTGAACGGCTTTTTTGTCGCTGCCGAGTTTGCGTTCGTCAAAGTCAAGAGCAACCGGCTCGACGCACTTGCGCAGGTTGGCAATACGAAGGCGCGCTGGTCCAAGCATATCGTGGGGAACCTGAATGCCTACTTATCTGCGTGCCAACTGGGCATCACCTTCTCTTCGCTGGCGCTCGGCTGGATCGGCGAACCCGCCATCGCGCGATTGATCACCCCGCTGCTGCAGGGCATCCTGCCGGATGTGCTGATTCACACGATCTCCTTCATTTTGGCCTTCACCCTCATTACGGCGCTCCATATTACACTGGGCGAGCAGGTGCCCAAGACGTTCGCCATCCGCCAATCGGAACGCGTCACCCTGCTGACGGCGGCTCCGATGGTGCTCTTCTACCGAACGATGTTCCCATTTATCTGGCTGCTGAACGAATCTTCGAATTGGATGCTGCGCAAAGCGGGCGTAGAGCCCGAAGCGGAGCATGAGTCTACGCATACGGCGGAGGAAATCAGGCTCATCGTATCGGAAAGCCGCAAGAACGGTGCAATCGACGAAAATGAATACGCTTTAGTAGACAATGTGTTCGAATTTTCAGCGACAACCGCGAGGGAAATTATGATTCCGCGTACGGAGATGGTGTGCCTGATGGCTACGCTGTCGTTCGAGGAAAACCGGGAGACGGCGATTCGCGAGCAGCTTACCCGTTACCCGGTCTGTTTGCCGGACAAAGACAACATCATCGGTTACGTCCATATCAAGGACATACTGAAATCGTATCACGGCCGTCAGGACATCCAGGAGATGGTCAGACCGCTTATCAGCATTCCCGAATCAATGCCCATCCGCACCCTCCTGCGACTTATGCAGAAGCGTAAAATCCAGATGGCCCTTCTCATCGACGAATACGGCGGTACATCTGGTCTCGTTACGATGGAGGATATCATTGAGGAAATTGTAGGCGACATTCAGGATGAATTTGATGAGGAAAAACCAGCCATCGAGCATTGCAGCGAGCGCGTCTTCTCCGTGGACGGATTGCTGCGGATTGAGCAGGTCAATGCATTCTTCGGGCTTGCGCTCAGCGAGGACGACTATGAGACAATTGGCGGATGGCTTTATGCCCAGGTTGGAATGCCGCCGGAGGAAGGTCAAGTGGTTGAGTTCAACGGCTATCTGTTTGCGGTGGAGCAGGTGGATCATATGCGTATTTCTCGAGTAACCGTAAAACATCTCGGCGATGCCTCTGTGGAAGATGAGAACACAGCAGCCTCGTGACTCAACGAAAAAACTTCATCATGATGATTTGATATTGAGTTGATTTTCAATTCACTCGTTTCGTAGTATCATTAGGTAATAAGTCCCACTATGCGATCAGATGCCAGGCTCCGGTGGAGGAGGCTCAAGAGACAATGGAAATAGCAGCCGCATTGTTCAGGCAATTAGCCGATACGACGAGACAAGGCGTTATCCTGACGGATCACCAGCGTAAAATTATTTATGTCAACCGCGCTTTCGAGCATACGACCGGCTATGCCTTCAACGAGGTGAAGGGGCAGGATCCGAGGCTGTTGCAGTCCGAAAAACACGATGGTCTTTTTTACCGAAATATGTGGAAGTCGATTGTAAGCAAAGGCTACTGGCAGGGTGAAATCTGGAATCGCAAGAAGAACGGAGAGTTGATCGCCGAATGGCAAAATATTTTTGCCATCAAGGATGAGTCGGGAGCCGTCACGCATTACGCTTCCATCTTTACCGATATAACGAAGCGCAAGCGGATCGAACATCGATTGGAGCAGGACAACCGCGACCTGAAAGGGCTCGCGTTTACGGACAAGCTAACCGGGATTGGCAACCGTCTTGCCGTAGAGGCCGCTTTCCTGAGCATTGTCGAAACCAGTATTGTTCAGTCTCAGCCGTATTCGATCGTACTGGCGGATGTGGACGATTTTAAACCGTATAACGACAGGTATGGTCATCTCGACGGCGACCACTGCCTTTCCGCTGTAGCGGCAAGTATGAAGCGAACACTCCGCACCGGCGATTTCCTCGGCCGTTTTGGCGGGGAGGAATTTATTATCATACTGCCAAATACGGATAAGGCTGGGGTGGAGCGTGTTGGAGAGAAGATGCGGCAAGCAGTCTGGGAGCTTGACATCCCGCATGCGGACTCGGCTTACGGACGGGTTACCGTGAGTATCGGCTGCTGTACGGTCGTTCCGGAGCTGCTACTGGCTCAGGAAGAGTCGCTGCGTTTTGCGGACACTGCCCTCTACAAAGCCAAGAAACGCGGCAAAAATTGCGTCGAGGCAGCCTCCTGAAATGTTTTGCAATTGAATAATTCGTTCGTGTTCAGGGAATATTGGAGGGTAAAAAGAGGACGGGATGATCAGGGTGGCAGAAGCAATCGTGATATCGGTCAGCATCCTGCTTGCACTCGCTTTTTTCTTCACGGAGAAATCGCTGCACAAGCTGGAGCTCGTCTTTTTGGGGATGAGCTCTTTTTTTGTTCATTCGTCTTTCTCGTTCCTGGTCATCATTAACTATAAGCTGCTGGAAGTGTCCCAGGACATTCCGGCTTTCCTCGCGAACGAGGTGTTTCGTCTGACCGTTGTACCCATCTCGATTGTATGGCTGCTTGATGCCATGGAGCGAGCCCGTTCCCTCCTACGCAAAGGATTCAACGCCGCTGTGTTTGTCATCGTTGTGCTGACGTTCGATTTCATGCTGGATGCGTTCGGGATCGTCGTGTTCAGCGAGTCGTGGAGCTTGTGGCGTTCGGCTGTGCTGTGGCTGGGTGTCGTTCTGTTGATGCTTATCATCAAGAACAGATATCGGGCGGTGCTTCGCCGCGAGCTGTCACAATAATCTGGCAAAAGGCGGTGTAAAAGATGCTCGGTCCGGACCCGTGGAATGCGAACGAATGGTTTCTGTTAATCGCTCTGGCGGTCGCTTCCGCCGCCGCGCTCTGTTTGCCCAAGCGGTTTCCGCATGCAGTGACGCTCGTCATTCTGATGTTCTGCCTCTACGTGCCGAAGGTGCTGGATACGATGATCGGGACCCAACCGTTTGACCTGTACGACATTAATGATTCACCGAAATACGAAGTGTTTGACCTCATCAGCTGGTTTACCTTTGCACCTTTTGGCTATTTATATTTGTATGTCTATGATCGCTTGCAGCTTCGAGGATACTCCACACTTCTGTATATTTTATTTTGCTCGTTAATCGGAACTGTGGTGGAAGGGTTGTCCATGCTGGCGGGTGTCTATACGTATAAAGGCTGGCAGCTGGCGTACAGCTTCCCGGTGTATCTCATTGTGCAGAGCTCGTACCTGGTGTTGTTCCTTCTATGCAAAAGGTGGTTTTGGAGCGAAAGCGAGCGGCAAAAGGTGGTGTGATTAAGGCAGGATACGGAGCGAACTTGTCGAATAGGAAGTAGGCGAGGAGGCGACCTATCATGAATTCGACCACCGGTACCCGTCTGCGTATGGAAACTCCGGACACGGTGCAGGACCAGATCAGGCAGCTGCAGCAATGGCTGCCGCATGTTGTAACGGAAGCGGCGGATGAGAACGGCGGCGTGCGGTTGGCCGTCGATTTTGAGCTTCTGCGGCAGGAGCTGTCGGAGGTGTTGGCGGACGGCGATAAGGAGCGCTACCAGCTGGTGTGGCCCGGCAAAAAGCAGGCGATCCTGAACGCCAATTCACCGATTGACCGTACGCTGCGCCCGTTGAAGGACGACGGTCTGCAATGGGAAAGCACAAAAAATGTGTATATCGAAGGGGACAACCTGGAGGCGCTGAAGCTGCTGCAGGAATCGTACCTGAACAAGATCAAATGCATCTATATCGATCCGCCGTACAATACGGGGAAAGATTTCGTATACAGGGATAATTACCGCGGTTCGGCTGAAGCATATCAGAGCGCTACCGGACAAATCGACGAAGCAGGGAATCGGCTCGTGGCGAACCTCGAATCGAGCGGCCGCTACCACAGCGACTGGCTGACGATGCTGTACGCGCGCCTGAAGCTGGCACGCAGCCTGCTTCGCGATGACGGGGTGCTGTTTGTCAGCATCGACGATAACGAGCTGGATAATTTGCTAAAGATCGGCCGGGAGCTGTTCGGCTCGCAAAACCTGATCAACACGATCTGCGTCAAAATGTCGGAGGTATCCGGCAAAAAGATGGCGCATGTCGGGAAGCGGCTGCCCAAGCTTAAGGAGTATGTCGTCGCATTCAAGAAAGCGAATGTCACGCTGAAGCCGGTGAAGCTGCGCAAGGAGCAATGGGACGACGAATACAGCCAGCTGTTTGTCCAGCTGACGCCGGAGGACAGAGCCTATATCCGCCGGGTGTCGGAGCAGCAGGAAGCCGTTTCCGAGGAGCAGCTTGCCGAGATCGACCGGATGCTGGCGGGCGTTACCGTCATGCCGGTTGCGCAGGCGATCCGGGAGCAGGGGCTTGTGAGCGAGGAGGAGGTGCTGCAGTGGAAATTTGACAATGCCTACCGCATCTTCCGCACCGCCAGCTCCTCCAGCGTCAAGGCGCTTGCCGACGAGAAGAAGCCCCGCTGCCCGCAGGTGTATTTCTCCGTCCTGTCGAAGCGGGACGAGCTGCTTTATATGGTCAAGTCGGACTACCAGCCAACCTCCAAATCCCCGCGAGTCCAGGTGCTTTTTGCAGATGACTATCTTGAAACCCATATCGGCGACCTATGGACGGATATCAATACGACGGGACTCGAATTCGAGGGCGGCGTTGAATTCAAGAACGGCAAAAAACCGCTCAAGCTCGTCGAGCGGCTGATCGACCTTGTCTGCGACAGTCATGCGGGCGATATTGTGCTTGATTTTTTCTCCGGTTCGGCGACAACCGCGGAAGCGGTCATGAATTTGAATGCAGCTGACGGAGGGAATCGCGCTTTTATTCTGGTGCAGTTTCCGGAAGACCTTGATTTGATGCTGCAGAGCGCCGAGCCAGCCTCTCGGACAAGCATCCGGGAGACAGCTGCGTTCCTGGATTCCATCGGCAAGCTGCGCCTCATCACGGAGATCGGCAAGGAACGGATTCGCCGAGCTTCCGGCAAGCTGGCTGGACAGCTGACAGATGGCGGCTTCCGTGTGTTTCGCATTGACAGCTCCAATATGAAAGAGGTGTATTACAAGCCTGCCGAGCTTGGTCAGGCGGACTTGCTTGAGCTTGTATCCAACGTGAAGGAAGATCGGACGCCCGAGGATTTGCTCGTGCAGGTGATGCTGGAGCTCGGCTGCGAATTGACAGAGCCGATTGAAGAGATCCATCTCGAGGGACATATCGTTTATTCGGTGGCGAACGGCAGCTTGGCTGCTTGCTTCGGTCCCGAGCTGCCACTTTCCGTTGTGCACGGCATAGCGAGGCTGAAGCCGCAGACGGCCGTGTTTCGGGATTCGTGCTTTGCAGGCGATGCCGTGCGAATGAACGTAGAGGAGCTGTTCAAGCAGCTGACGCCGCGAACGGAAATTCGGGTGCTGTAGTGCGAGGAGGCGAGTGGGCATGAAAATCAAATTTAAACAGCAGCCGTTCCAGCTGGACGCCGTCCGCAGTGTGGTCGACTGCTTCAACGGACAGCCGGCTCTGCAATCCAGATACACGCTGAACGAGGGCCGTAGGCAGAAGCCGGTTCAGACGGAGCTTGCCTGGACGGGGGGCGGCTCGGCGCTCGAGGAGCATGGGGCGGATCTCGGGTATGGCAACAGCCCGATTCAGCTGCTGCCCCATCAGGTACTGGACAATGTGCAGGCCGTCCAGAAGGAGAGGGGCCTCAGGCGCTCCGAACGGCTCGAGGGACACTACAACCTGACCGTGGAAATGGAAACCGGAACCGGAAAAACGTATACGTACATTCGAACGATGTTTGAGCTCCACAAGCGCTACGGGTGGGGTAAATATATTGTCGTCGTGCCGTCCATCGCGATTCGCGAGGGCGTGCTGAAATCGTTTCAGCTGACGGAAGAGCACTTTATGGCGGAGTATGGGATGAAGGCGCGCTGCTTTATCTACAATTCCAGGCAGCTGCATCAGATCGAGCGATTCGCCGGGGACGCCGGCATCAACGTCATGATTATTAACGCGCAGGCGTTCGCCGCGAAGGGGCAGGATGCCAGACGAATCTATATGGAGCTGGACGACTTTAACAGCCGCAAACCGATCGATGTGCTGGCCGGGACGAATCCGATTCTGATCATCGATGAGCCGCAATCCGTCGAAGGCAAAAAGACGAAGGAAGCGCTTGAGTTGTTTCGACCGTTATTCACGATTCGCTATTCAGCAACGCACAAGGAAGAGTACAACAAGGTGTACCGGCTGGACGCGCTGGATGCGTACAATTTGAAGCTGGTCAAAAAAATAACCGTCAAAGGGATTACGACCAAAGGCGGCGGCGGGCAATCGGCATATTTGTACGCGGAAGGCATTGACGTCAGCGACGTCCGCGCACCGGTCGCCCGGCTGGAATATGAGGTGAAGCGGAGAAGCGGCTTGGGCCGGAAAACCTCCGTCGTCCGGGCAGGCGACGACCTGTACCGGCTGTCGGGCGAGCTGGAGCAATATCGCGGCTATAAGATTGCTGAAATTAGCGGAATAACGAACAGCCTCACGTTCGTGAACGGATTGACGCTGTATGCGGGCGATGCGCAGGGAGATGTCGCCGAGCTCCAGCTTCGGCGCATTCAAATTCGCGAGACGATTCTCTCGCATCTGCAGAAGGAACGGCAGCAGTTCAGGCAAGGAATCAAGGTGCTGTCGCTGTTCTTTATCGATGAAGTGGCGAAATACCGCGCATACGACGAAGCGGGTCAGGAGCGAAGCGGACTGTATGCCGAGCTGTTTGAGGAGGAGTATGCAGAAGCGGTTCTGGCGCTGCTGGAGGAGCTGGACGAACGGGAGCCGTACGCCGCCTACCTGCAAGGAATTGCAGCCGGAGCAACGCACAAGGGATATTTCTCGATTGACAAGCGAAGCAGCAGGCTGGTCGATCCGAAGGGTAGCTCGGGTGCAGCCTCCGGCCGGGAGTCGGATTCGGATGATGCGGATGCGTATGATTTGATTATGCGGGACAAGGAGCGGCTGCTTGGACTTGCAGAGCCGACGCGGTTTCTTTTCTCCCATTCGGCGCTAAAGGAAGGCTGGGACAATCCGAACGTGTTCCAGATTTGCACGCTCAAGCATAGCGATTCGGCTGTAAAGAAACGTCAGGAGGTCGGACGTGGGCTGAGGCTGTGCGTGAACCAGGAGGGCGAACGGATCGATGCGTCGATGCCTGGGGTGCAGGTGCATGACATCAACGTGCTGACCGTTGTAGCCAGCGAATCGTACGAGCAATTCGCCAAGCAGCTGCAGATGGAAATAGCCGAGACGCTCTCGGACCGGCCGCGCAAGGCGGATCGCGATTATTTCCTGGGCAAGGTGCTGCACAATGCGGCGGGAGAGCGGCTGACGCTGGACGACGGGCTTGTGAGCCGGCTTCACTTCAGCATGATCAAGAATGGGTATGTGGACGCTGATTTTGCGCTGACAGACGACTATGTTCAGGCTGCCGAAGCCGGTTCCGTGGCGCTGCCGCCGGAGCTGCAGTCTTACCGGGAGCCGCTGCTCGCTCTGATCGAACGAATTTACATCGCAGATCGAACCTCATTTGCGGGCAATGAGCGGGAACGCAATGTGACGACGGTGCGGGTAAACGAGAATTACAGCAAAAAGGAGTTTCAGGAGCTGTGGCGGCGAATCAATCGGAAATCGTTCTACACGGTTGACTTTGATTCAGCTGAGCTGGTGCGCAAGTGCGTGGACGTATTGGACCGGGAGCTGCGGGTGCCTGAGCTGCGGATTGTCGTCAAGCTTGGCGAGCTCGAACGTATTCAGTCCGCCGAGCAGCTGCGAGAGGGGAGCGCCTTCACGGCGCGGGAATCGGCTGTCGCATACCGGGAAGCGGATGCGGCGCCGCCGACGTCGCAGGTGAAGCTCGATCTGATCGGTAAGCTGATGGGTGAGACGAGGCTGACACGCAGGACGATTGTCGATATTCTCGCTGGTGTGAAGGAGACGACGTTCCGGCTGTACCGCCGCAACCCGGAGGAATTTATTGTGCGGGCAGGCAGGCTGATCAACGGGCAGAAGGCGGCGGCCGTCATTGAGAAGCTGACCTACAGCCTGCAGGACGAGACGTATGACGCAGATCTGTTTACGAGGAATGCGGTTGGCGGGCGGCTTGGCAAGGATGCGATCCCTACGGTCAAGCACATTTACGATTACCTCGTATCGGACTCGGGAGTGGAGCGCAGGCTGGCGGGCGAGCTGGACATCAGCAGCGAGGTCAAGGTGTATGCGAAGCTGCCTTCCGGTTTTGCCATTCCGACGCCGTTCGGCAATTACAATCCGGATTGGGCGATTGCATTTGATGAGGGGAAGGTCAGGCATATTTATTTTGTGGCCGAAACGAAGGGCTCGCTTGATTCGGCTCAGCTGCGTGAGGTGGAGAGGGCGAAAATCGAGTGTGCCCGAAAGCATTTTGCCATGCTCAGTTCGCTTGATGTGCGGTATGAGGTGGCGGACAGCTACGACAAATTGATGGAGATTGTGCGATGAAGCGATTATCAATGCGGACGAGGGAGCAGCTGGAGGCCAATGTGGCAAAGCTTGCGGAGCTGTTTCCCGGTGTTGTGACAGAAACGGCGGATGAGCAGGGCGTTGTGCGGCGGGGAGTCGACTGGGAGCTGCTCAGGCTGGAGCTTGAGCACGATGCGGCGAACGATGCCGGGAAGGAACGGTATCAGCTGACGTGGCCGGGCAAGAAGCAGGCGATTGCGGCGGGGCATGCGCCGATCGACAAGACGCTGCGGCCGATGCCGGAGGAAAGTGTGGATTGGGATACGACGGAGAACCTGTATCTCGAAGGCGACAACCTGGATGTGCTGAAGCTGCTGCAGGAATCGTATGTGAACAAGGTGAAGTGCATCTATATCGATCCGCCGTACAACACGGGGAACGATTTTGTATACCGGGACGACTTTCGGATGGAAGCGGGCGCTTATTGGAGTCAGTCCGGGGAGCGCGACGAGTTGGGCAACCGGCTGGTGGCGAATCCGGCGGCGAACGGCCGCTACCATAGCGATTGGCTGTCGATGATGTATCCCCGCATCAAGCTGGCGCGCACATTGCTTCGCGACGACGGCGTGATGTTCGTCAGTATTGACGATCATGAGCTGGATAATTTGAAGAAGGTGTGCGACGAGCTGTTCGGTCCCGCCAATTTTGTCACGGCGATTCCATGGCAATCGCGGCAGTCCATTCAGAACGATACGGACTTGAGCATCAGCCATGAGTATATCCTCATGTACGCGAAGGTGCGAAGACAGGAGAATCGGCGGCTGAAGGAGAGCAATTATGCGACCTGGTTCAAAGAGCCTTCCTTCGCCTGCTATCCGCTTCCGCTCGACGAAAGCCGCTTCGACAATCCGGACAAGGATCCGCGGGGCAAGTGGAAGGCGGACCCGTTCGATGCTCCGCATGTGCGGACGAATTTGACCTATGCGATCGTCAATCCGAATACCGGAGAGGAGTTTTGGCCGCCGCAGGGCAGACATTGGCGGACGGAGGAGTCGAATTTCAAGCGTCTCCTGGCGGATGGGCGTATCGTATTCGGCAAATCGGGAGAAAGCCGGCCGCAGCTGAAGGTGTTCTATAACGAGAAGCGGATGTTCGGCTCTGTCGCGAATACTTGGTTTGACGGGGAACGGTACGGTACGGCAACGGAGGGAACGAAGGAGCAGCAGAAGCTGTTCGGCGGCGTGTCGTACTTCGATACGCCGAAGCCGACGCGTCTCATTCGCAGCTTGCTTGCGCTATGCACGATGCCGTCGGGCGGCGATATTGTGCTCGATTTCTTCTCCGGTTCGGCGACGACGGCCGACGCCGTCATGCAGCTGAACGCTGCGGACGGCGGCAACCGACGCTTCGTGCTGGTGCAGCTGCCTGAGCCGGTTCCGGAAGGGTCCGAGGCGTCCCGCGCCGGATACCGGACCATCTGCGACATCGGCAAGGAGCGGGTTCGCCGGGTGGCGCAGAGGCTGCAGGAAACGGCTGCGGATGCAGAGGTGAAAGCAGGGGAAGCGGATGCAACAGATTCAGCAAGGGAAGCAGCAGGGAAAGCAGCTGCAGCAGGTGAAGCGGCTACGGCAGCTGCTGCGGGAAGCGGGGAAGCCTTGTCCAGCGGCCATACAGGAGCACCCACACCCGTCCGGACATTCGATGGAGGCTTTCGCGTATTCCGACTGGACACCTCTAATATGAAGGATGTCTTTTATTCGCCGGATCAACTGGGGCAAGCCGACCTGCTCGAGCTTGTCTCCAATATCAAAGACGACCGCACGAGCCTGGATTTGCTCGCACAGGTGATGCTCGAGCTGGGAATGCAGCTGTCTCTGCCGATGGAGACCGTTCATGTGGAGGGCAACGACATCCACCTTGTGGGAGATCGTCTGCTGGCGGCTTGCTTCGATCCACAGCTGCCGCAAGCGGCAATCCGCACCATTGCTACGATGAAACCGCAGTTCGCCGTCTTTCGGGATGCCTGCTTCCACGGCGATTCCAACCGTCTGAACGCAGAGGAGCTGTTCAAATCGCTCTCGCCTTCGACCGAGCTGCGCGTGCTGTAGTGAATCGGGCCGACCGGCTCCTCCTTACTTTCTGAGCAGCTCCATGATCGCCTGCACGACGATCCGGTGCTGCTCTTCTCTTGAGATGGCGCTTGCGCCGTCGCCCTTCTGAAAGCCGTAATACCCGTATTGGGAATGGTTCGCTCCGGGGATTTCCACATATCGTGCAGCGGACGGCAGGAACGACCTGCCCTGCGCAAGCCGTTCGGCATTGACAATATCGTCGTTCCCGCCATGAATGGACAACGCCTTCATCGGGAAGCCGGAAAGATCGTTGCCGCCCGGATATGCCCCGAGCAGCACAATGCCGGCAACCTGCTCCGGATGCTTCGCTGCATAAGATGCCGCGGAGTAGCCGCCGAGCGAATGTCCGCCGATCCACCACCGTTTGCCATCGTTATATTTGTCATAAATGCCGCCGAACGCACCTGCTTGGATGATTGCCAGATTGAGCGGCATACGCGGCAAAAAGACGCGAACTCCCTGTTCGGCCAGCAGCTGAGCGAGCACGGCATACGCCTCCGTCTGCACAAGTCCGCCCTGATAAAAGACGAAATTCGCTACAGGCTCTCCCTGCGGCTCAACGATTATCGTTCTGCCCTCATGCTTGACATTCGGTCGGCTGCCAGCCTCCATCGCTTCCGTCATCGGCGCATAGGTGAGCGAGCGCAGGCTGAGCCAGCCACCCAGCACAGCGATCGCCGCAAACAAGGCAACTCCAATAAGCACGTAACGCAGCAGCCGCTTTTTATTTTTCATGGATATCCCCTCGCTTTTCCCCCACATTTTACACCTATCGCTTTCGCCGTTCAAACCGCCATGCTCCCAACCTGTTGGAAAAATCCGCATAATGGGCCTCGTTTTCGGACAGTCTAATTAGCGGGAAGCGCCTTCTGGATTAGAAGGTGCTTTTTCCTTATGCTACAATAGAGATAAAAAAGGTAGTATGGCGGGAGGAGCGAGTGAGCATGAACAAGCAGGAGATTTTGGAGGCTTATCGGTTTCGGCATGCATGCAAGGAGTTTGACCCGGCGAGAGAGGTAAGCCGCGAGGATATGGATTTTATTTTGGAGACGGGGAGACTGTCCCCAAGCTCGTTCGGCTTCGAGCCGTGGCAGATGGTTGTCGTGCAAAATCCGGAGCTGCGCCTGAAGCTGCTTCCGGTTACGTGGGGCGGCCAGAAGGCGCTGCCGACAGCGAGCCACCTGGTGCTGCTGCTGGCAAGGGAGAGCCGGCATCTGCTGCCGCAATCCGAATATATCCGGTACATGTACGGCGAGGTGCGAGGGGTGCCGGCCGATAAGCTGGACGGCGCGCTAGGGAGATATGGCGCATTCCTGGAGCGAGACTTCGGGCTGCTTGGCAACGATCGCGCCATGTTTGAATGGGCATGCCGACAAACTTATATTGCGCTTGGCAACATGATGACGGCGGCGGCGCAAATCGGCATCGATTCCTTGCCGATTGAGGGATTCCAGAAGCAGGAATGCGAGCAGCTGCTTCGGGAGGAAGGGCTGCTGCCCGAAGGTCTGGGACTCGCTTGTATGCTTGCTTTTGGCTATCGAATCGCCGATGGCCGTCCGAAAACAAGACGATGCACGGACGAAGTCATACGCTGGGTGGAGTAACCAAGCAACCAAGCAACGAATACCGGGGGGCCAGCGATGCTGCTGCTGATTGCGATTGTACTTCTAATTGTGTACGCCGGTCTCGTATTTTACATCGGGTGGAGCGGCTGGAGCTGGATACGGGGGAAAGCCTCGCTTCCGGTTAAGCTGCTGTACGTGCTTACACTGTCGATCGTGTCGACGGCATTTTTGTTCGGCATGTTCTTTAAGAATGTCGTATTCGATATCATCGGCGCCTATTGGATGGCTTTGTTTTACTTGCTTCTGATTGTGCTTCCTGTCGCTCACCTGACC